>NZ_AOME01000051.1:122021-402253 GCF_000336935.1 Halococcus salifodinae DSM 8989
GAGCTGAGCGCGGGTGAACTGCTCGGGATGTTCGACCACGATCTCGCGGCGCTCCGGAAAGACGACGACGTGCTCGCGGTCGACGAACGCGGCGAACTCGGTCGGGTACCAGACTACAGGGTCGTCCTCCACGTCCGCGTGCTCGATCCAACCCGTTTCGGCCAGCTCGTCGAGAGCGTCGCTTGCCTCGGCGTGCGACCAGTCGAGGGCTCGTGCCATCTCGTCTGCCGTCGCGACGGGCCGACCGAGATCTTCGAGCGCCGCCCGGAACTCCGCCGCCGTCATCGCCGATGCGGAGTCGTTTGCCGTCGGTTCGGCGTCGACCGCCCGTACCGCTGGTTCGACCGCTGTCTCGCTCTCACCCGGCGAATCGTCGTTCGCGTCGGTCACTACTCGAAGGAAGGACGACTGTGAACAAACGGTTTGCGTCTCGATCGCGCTCGCGATGGAGTCCGTTCCTCGATCGGCCTCAGTCGTTCGTGCTGGGAGTTGGCGCGTCCGGCGGGGATCGATCGTCGGCCCACACACCCTCCGAAAAGTCGATCGCGTCGTTGTACTTCGCCGCGAGCGCCGTCACTGCGAGGTCACCGGTCACGTTGTTCGTCGTGGCGATCCGGCCGAGAATCGGGTCGACAGCGGCGACGAACCCGACGACGGTCAGGGGGAGCCCTAGCGCATTGAGGATGATCGTGAGCATGATGAGCCCCGCACCGGGGACCCCTGCAGTGCCGATACTGACGAGGACGACCGTCGCGAGCACCGTCACCTGATCGCCGAGCCCGAGCGGAACGCCGACGACGTTGGCCGCGAAGACCGCCGTGACGGCCTGCCGGATCGCCGCACCGTCCATGTTGATCGTCGCGCCGAGGGGCAGCGAGAACCCGTACACCGACTCGTCGACAGCGAGGTTGTCGCGGGCGTCGGCAATAGTCACCGGGAGCGTGCCGCTCGACGACCGGATCGAAAAGGCGGTCACCATCGCGTTTTTCGCGCCCGAGAGGAAGGCGACGGGCGACTGGCCGAGCAGCCCCACGGTGATGAGTCCGAGGTAGGTCACGCCGATGTGGATCGCGATTCCGAGCGCGACCACGCCGACGAGCGACGCGAGCGAGACGATCCCCGCGATCCCGTTGGTCGCGAGCGACGCCGCGGTCAGCGCGAACACGCCAAGAACGCCGTACTCCATCACGCCCCAGACGATCGCGAACAGCGCCTCGGTGCCGGCGTCGACGAACTCGAAGAACGTCTCGCTCCCCGCTCGCACCCGCTCGTCGTCGGTTCGATCACGAACCCACGCGAGGCCGAGCCCGAACACCACCACGAAGAAGATGATCGAGAGGAGATCGCCCTCCGCCATCGCCCCGACCGGGTTGTCGGGCACGATCCCGAGCACGACTTCGGCGATCGAGGGCGCGCTCGCCGACTCGGCCTCGCCAGGGACGAACTCCTGGCCAGCACCCGGCTGGAGGAGGTTCGCGACCGCGAGACCGATGGTCGCCGCGATCGCGGTCGTCATGATGTAGAGACCCACGACCGTCCCGCCGACGCGGCCGAGTCGTGCGGGCGAGAGACGCTTCATGCCGGCGAGCAGTGTGAAAACGACCAGTGGGACGACGAGCATGTTGAGCAGCGAGAGGAAGAGATCCCCGAGTGGTTGCAGGCGCGTCGCCGGTTCACCGACGACCAGCCCAACGATCGCGCCGAGAACGAACCCGGCGGCGATGCGGTAGACGATGGGGATCGATCGATACGTCTTCGCGATACGACGAAGCGGAGCCAGATTCACGATATCAACAGTTGTCGATCCGGGCACCAACCACTGTCGGTTTCGTCGGAATCCGCCGCCATCTCTGACGCAGCGGCCCGAATCGATCGAATCGACCGACTCAGTCGAGTCGATCGTGATGACTCTCCCGTGACCTGTCGAACGACGGATTATAAGTGCCCCCGTCACGACGGAGGAGACGAAGACACGTGATGGGGTTCGAAACCGCGCTCGGTAATCTCGGCACGGCGTTCGGCGGGAGCGCGCTCGCGGGCGGTGTCACCGGGTTCGCCGCGAAAAAGCTGGCCAAGATCGCCGTCGCGATCGTCGGGATACAGCTGGCGGTGGTCACGTATCTCGACCACCAAGGCATGCTCGACGTCCAGTGGGCGGCGCTCGACCACGCGCTCGCGGGCGCACAGCAAAGCCTCCAGACGGTTCCACCGTGGCTCACGGCGCTCGGCACGACGCTGCCCGTCGGAGCGGGGTTCGTCGGCGGTTTCTTCCTCGGATTCAAGCGCGCCTAAGCGACCGAAAGCCAACGTTCTGGACCTATCTCGCACACCGTTGTCCTGAGAACCCATCGGCAGTCGTCGATGTTTTCGCGAAGAACGGTCGAACCGACGAGATCGTCCAGCATCTGCCCCTCGTGTACTACCGACCGTGAATCTGTATCATCGAAATTCTGTCGTCAGAATTTTCTACCCGGAGCTTGAAGTCGTAATCGATGGACCACCTCGACGACATCTCGATCGAAGAACTCCAGGAAGCGCTCGACGAGGTGAACGCCGCGAAGCCGGCCCAGCGCCTCCTCGCGGCGATCGCGTACAAGAACGGGATCACCCAGACCGAACTCGCCGAGTGGTACGGCGTCCAGCGACGGACGATCTACAGCTGGCTCAAGCGCCTCGACGACGGGCCACTCGATCAGGCCGTCGTCGACGCGCCACGCTCCGGCCGGCCGCGGAAGCTCACCACGAAGCAGCGCCAGGAGTTCGAGGCTGCCCTCCACGAGTCTCCCACCGAAGTCGGCTACGACGAACCGGCGTGGACGCCGGCGCTCGTCGGCCGGTTCGTCCACGACGCGTTCGGCGTCGAGTACTCCGAACCGAGCTGCCGCCGACTCATGAAAGAGGCGGGCCTCGAATACCGCGTGCCGCCACGGCCGCCCGCCGGGGCAGGATCGGAGGATGAATCCGACGATCGCGGCAGCGGACAGTGGACGCCGTAGTTCCTTTCGGCCCGACGACTGTTTGAGCGAATCGATCTCTCCACGAGGTGCGGTCGATTCGGGTGCGTGTCGCACGATGTGATTAGTTCTACCGGGCTGCATCGATCATTACACCGTCGTTGACTTCGACCGTCGTCGAAACCCGAAGGCGTTATATCTGATTAGGGCAGCCTAAACCGTATGATGAACGACGAGCGCTCGCGTGTCCTTCTCGGCAACGACACAGTGGGCTCGGGTGGATCGGGTGATCGGTGGTTCGTATGACCGAGAACACGCGTCAGGACGATCATGCGGCTGGCGATCGGCAGTGGCTGGAGTGGATCGATGGCTCGCTCGCCACGCTCATCCTCGGCAGCATCGCGATCGTCGTCGTCGCCGGGCTCGTTCAGGTCAGCTTCGGCGCGTACTCGATGACGATCGCACAGGCGTGGGGGGCCGTCTTCAACCCCGAGGTAATCTTGAATCCGGCAGCGCTCGAGGCGTTCCTGCTCGGCGGCGAGGTGCCAGAGATGGGACGACGGAGCCTGATCGTCTGGAACATCCGTCTGCCGCGGGTGCTGGTCGCGGTGCTCGTCGGGATGAACCTCGCGGTCTCTGGCGCGATCTTCCAGGCAGTCACCCGGAACGAGCTCGCGAGCCCGTTCATTCTCGGCGTCTCGTCGGGTGCGGGGCTGATGATCCTGCTCACGCTCGTCGTGTTCAGCGGACTGTCGGCGTTTCTGCCGTTGATCGCGTCGCTCGGCGGGGCGGTCGCGTTCCTGCTCGTCTACGCCATCGCGTGGAAGGGTGGGACCTCACCGGTGCGGCTGGTGCTCGCGGGCGTGATCGTCTCGACGATGTTCGGCTCGCTCCAGACCGCGATGTTCTTCTTCGCCGACGACATCGGCGTGGTTCAGGAGGCGATCGCGTGGACCACCGGATCGCTCACGGGCACCGACTGGGCGCAGGTTCGGATGGCGCTGCCGTGGTCGGTGGTGGCGATGGTGCTCGCGCTCGCGAGCGCACGCCAGCTCAACGTCCTCCTGCTCGGCGAGCGGACCGCGAAATCGCTGGGCATGAGCGTCGAGAAGGTCCGCTTTGCGCTCTCGGGTGTCGCGATCCTCGCGGCGTCGGCGAGCATCGCGGTCGCAGGGATCGTCGGCTTCGTGGGGCTGATCGTTCCCCACGTCGTTCGGAACATCGTCGGCAGCGACTACAGGCGTCTCGTCGTCGGCTGTGTGTTCGCCGGTCCAGCCCTGATGGTCGCCGCCGATGTCGGGGCGCGGCTCGCGCTGAATCCGGTCCAGATCCCCGTCGGGATCGTCACCGGCCTGGTCGGCGGCCCGTACTTCCTCTACTTGATGCGAAAACAGCAGGAACTCGGCGAGCTCTGACCGCAACCGAACAGTCCCGAGAACGAAATCACGTCACCCTCGGTTGCATCCGCATCTCGTCTCAGCCCGAGATCCCCTCGTAGCCGTCGGTTCGAGAACGCTGTCCCGAGTACCCCTCGACTGGAGGCGTGTTAGAACGGGTACTCCCGGGGCTCGTTCTGGACGGAGATCCACTTCGATCGAGTGACCTCTTCGAGCACGTATTCGCCGTTGAACCGACCGATGCCCGAGGCCTTGTAGCCGCCGAACGGAACGTGCGGCTCGTCGTTCACCGGCTGATCGTTGACGTGAACCATTCCGGCGTCGATTCGGTCGGCGATCTGCTGGGCGCGACCGACGTCGTTTCCGTACACCGACGCGGCGAGCCCGTACTCGGTGTCGTTCGCCAGTTCGATGGCGTCGTCGGTGGCGGTGAACGGAATCACCGGTGCGACCGGTCCGAAGTGTTCGTTGCACGCTGCCGCCATCTCGTTCGTCGCTCCCGAGAGCACCGTCGGGAGCACGAACGGTCCAGTGGCGTCGCCGAGTGTGGTCTCCGCGTCGAGTTCTCCTGCCCGTGTCGTGCCCTCGATATCGTCGAGCGAAACGGCCGCACCGCCGGTTTCGAGCGTTGCACCTGCCTCGACCGTCTCCTCGATGTAGCCGAGCATCTGATCGCGCTGGCTCTCGTTGATGATCGGTCCGATGACCGTGTTTTCCACGGTGGGGTCGCCGACGGGGAGGGAGTTCGCCTTCTCGGCGAGTGCGTCGACGTAGTCATCGTAGAGCGACTCGTGGACGAGATGGCGGTTGATCGAGATGCAGATCTGCCCCTGATGGAGGAACGTGCCGAACGCGCCAGCGTCGACCGCTTTCTCGACGTCAGCGTCGTCGAGCACGACGTGTGGACCGTTCCCACCGAGCTCCATCGCGGGATACGCGAGGTGATCGACCGCCTGCTTTGCGACCCGACGGCCGACGGCCGTCGATCCGGTGAACGCAATGACGCCAGCGGCGGGATGGCCAGCCATCCGATCGCCGATCTCCGATCCGCGTCCCGGAACGACGTTGAGGAGCCCATCGGGAAGCCCGGCTGCCTCGAAGACGCGCGCGATGAGCAAGCCGCCAGTGATCGGCGTGTCGGATGCGGGCTTGAGAACGACGCCGTTTCCGGCCGCGAGCGCCGGCGCGACCGCCCGTATCGAGAGATGCAGCGGGAAGTTCCACGGCGAGATGACCCCGACGACGCCGACCGGCTCGCGTTTGACGAAGTTCTGCTTGCCGTCGATGTTCGATGCGCGGTGATCGCCGGAGATCCGCGTTGGAAAGCTCGCGGCCTCCTGTGTGATGCCGGCGGCGCTCTCGAACTCGCTCGCCCCCTTTATTTTCGCCGCCCCGGATTCGACGGCCAGTAGTTCGATGATGCTCTCGCGATTGTTCCGAAGTACCTCCACCGCACGGGAGACGACGGCCGCGCGCTCGCCGGGCGACCGCTCCGCCCATTCCGCCTGAGCAGCTGTGGCGGTCTCGTAAGCCTCGTCGATGTCATCGACGGTTCCTTTCGGCACCGTGGCGATCTGTTCGTGTGTTGCCGGGTTTTCGACCACGAGCGAATCGTGGTCGGTCGGCGAGTGTTCGCCGTCGAGATAGAGTCGATTCCACTCCGCATCGACCGAAATGTCAGACTGCTCTGCCTGTGTCGACTGCGACATGGAATCGTCTACGGGCTTGACGTGGATGTACCGGCGGAATGCGGTCCGTGTTGCTCGTTCCGACTCGGATCGCTGCGTCCAGCTCGAACGGAGAGCAGCGTCGCCCCCGCGACGCTAGAACTGTGCTCGCGAGTGGTGTACGTGACTGTTCGGGCTCGTTTCCCCATCGTTGGTCGGTGCTGATTCTGTCGGGCTGAAGTGAGTGAAGATTGACGATCTGTGGCCGAGGACTTTGTATCGCGGTATAAGATTCATGAGTTGTGGCTCGAACACTCGTGGATCGAATCGGGAGCTACTCTGACTCTCGTTGGGACTGGTTCAGGATCGCCTGGGTGACGAAATGACGCTTCGAGACCGGCGAGTCGAACTCGTAGTCGAGGTCGTCGAGCGTTGCCTCGACCGTGGTCGCGAGCGCGAGCGCGTCTTTGACCGCCGCCGAGCGCGAACCAGCGTGTTCGGGACCACAGTAGAGTGCATCGTCGAATTCGTCGAGAACATCGTCGTCCGACCCGATCCAGACGCCGATCGTGGTACCGTCGTTGCTCGCCATGTCGACCGAGCGATCCACAGGGAGAAAATCCCTCCGAAGGTAGTCTCGAAGACACAGATCTGGAATCGGATCCCGACAGCCCCATTGAATCACGGGCTCTCGGCGATCCACGTGCCAGCGGTGAACGCGACGAGCCACGGCAAGCTCACGGGCTATTTCGGGTGAACCAGTCGTATGATTGCTTCGAGTGGACGAACAATCGTGAACATCAGGTGGTGCGGCTACACCCGATGTTGTAGAGCCGTATTAGATAGTCGATCACCGCGTCGGCCGCGGGGGCAGGACTCCGCTGTGAACTTCTGGATCGGGGTGTTGTCATACGAGTGCTGCTCCAGTCAGGGATCGTAACGAGCAACTCGCCGCGATCCACAGGGCGGCACCTGGTCCCGAAACCCGAGGGAGCCCGCGAGGATGCGATGAACTCGTGAATCACTCGTTGGGACCCGTAGGAGCTCTCGAAGGTTCTCGACCTCCGTGCTGTCCAGGTAAGCTGAGAGTAATGAGAGGGCTTCGCACCCTCGATGCCAGAGACTCGCTGCCGCTCGGGAGAGTGATGTCCACTCGTGATCTCGAAACCGTGATGTATTTCCGACGATTCGTCGGAAGACCTCCAGTCACCCGAGATGACGAGAGATATCTCCGGCGTCCCTTTGATCACGATCTTCGGTCGTGTCGCTCCGTTCAACTTCTCTCGGCACGGTCCCTTCGACCAGCGCCGAGTATCCAAACGTCAGTGATTCCAAAACCGTGTGATTTAAAACACTGGATGTTCAGCATCCCGTGACTCTCCACGACACGCCCACCGCGAATCGACACATGATCCTGCAAGCCTGCAAGGATTTGCTGCAAGGGGAATCGTTTTTGGCCTGCAAGGGCGCGCGAAAATCGCTGTACTGCGGAGGGGTTGGCCATTCCACCCTCTGAGAGATAAGAGACTTTATCGACTGAGCGGCGGAACATTGATGGCGAAAGGATTCGTTGTTTGGCCAATGACCGATGGCGCGGATACCGACCGGAAAGAAGTCAGAGTGAGCGTTTCGGCACACCAGAAAGCGCGGTGGCGCGAGCACGCCGATGAGTTGGGTATGAACCAAAGCGAGTTCGTTCGGACGATGACACAGGCCGGTCGGCGTGGCTTCACCGTCAGCCCCGATGAAGCCGAACGAACGGATTCTGAGGACGAAACCCCTGGGGTTGATGGCCTCGAAGACCGGGTCTTCGACGTTCTCGACGACGACTACTGTTCGTGGGACGAGCTCGTCGAAGCGCTCACCGAGGACATCGAGGGACGCCTCGAAACCACACTTCAGCGCCTCCAACGCGAGAATCGAGTCGAGTACAGCGGACGCCACGGTGGCTACAGCCTCACGAACACCGATGGCGACTGAGGCTGCCGGTGTGGACGATCCGATCGGTTACTTTCTCCAGGACCTCGAGTACCACGGGCGTTCGGAACGGACACAGGAGGCCTACGAGCGTGTTCTCCGGCAGTTCGAGGGGTTTCTCGCGGATTCCGACCAGTGCCCGGGTGGTCCATTTACACCGGACGAAGCCGGACAGCGCGAGTGTATGGCCTGGGTGCACTCGATCCGCGCCGAGCACAGGCAGAGTACGATAGCGACCTACGCATCGTATCTGCATCGGTTCTACACCTACATGATACAGGTCGAGGTGTTCGAATCGAACCCGATGGCGCTCGTCGTCGAGGAGATGGACGAAACCATCGAGAAAGACCCCCAGCGACGCGACGTGTCGGTGTCCGAAATGCGCCGATTCGTCGACGAGATCGTTCACCCACTCGATCGGACGGTGATCGTGACGTTGCTGAAAACCGGAATGCGCGTCGGTGAGCTCTGTAACCTCGATCTACGAGACCTCGCGATCGACGACGAGGATCTCGAAGCAGTCCACACCCTCGGTGGACGAGGGCAGCTGAACGGACGGGCCGGATCGATCTACGTCGCGAGCGACGTGGGCCGCGGGGACATCATCAACGGCGAGAGACGGCGTGCGGCGAACAAACGGCGACGCGCGACGACACTCCCGGTCGACGACGAACTCCACGGGACCCTCCGTCGGTGGCTCGCCGTTCGACCCGACGCCGTCTCGGATGCCGACCCGCTGTTTCTCAGCACGCGAGACGACTGGGGGCACCGTCTCACGCCACCGATGGTACGCTCGATCGTCTCGAAGTACGCGCGCGCGATGGACTGGTACCACACCGGCGGTGGCGCGACCGAGAACGTCACACCCCACTACTTCCGGCATTTCTTCACCACGCACCTCCGGGATCGCACCGGCGACCGCGGCATCGTGAAATACCTCCGTGGCGACGTCGCCGACGATATCATCGACACCTATACCCACAACTGGGGCGATCGCGTTCGCGAGGTCTACGAGGAGAACATCTATCAGATCATGTGAACGAATTTCGACCTCAACGTGCCTGGCGAACAACGCATAAATTCTATACCGCTATATTGATCTAGAGGGGTGAGCTAACCATCCGCCGCTCCTGTCCACCGTAGGCCGAGACGAATGATTACTGCAGAGCATTAAATAGAGTAGTAAATATTAAGCAGCGTCATTCCGTGGGCTGTGTATGTCCGAATTTGTGGCGACGACGCCAGGCGTGTTTCCGCTGCCCGATTGGGCGAAGGATCGGCTGGGAAGCCTGAAAGGCCACCAGAAGGAGGATCTGATCGATGGCGAGGAGACCGGTGAGATCGCCGACGCCTACGACGAGGCGCGTGCGGAGGTCGCCGACTGGCAGGCGACTGCCGGCCTCGATCGCGTGGTGGAGGGGCAGCTCCGGTGGGACGATATGCTCGCCCATCCGCTGTGTGTCCACGACGCGGTCGAGACTCGCGGGATCGTCCGGTACTACGACAACAACAACTTCTACCGCGAGCCGGCGGTCACCGGCGAGTTGACCTTCGACGGCGACCTCGCGGACGACCTCGACCACTTCGCGGCGCTCGACGGTGTGTCCGAGTCACGCCAGGCGGTCGTTCCCGGTCCGTACACCCTCTCGGATCTCGCGACCGACGAGTTCTACGGCGACCGGGCGGCGTTTCTCGACGCGACCGCGGAGTTCCTCACCGGCGAAATCCGGGCCTTTCCCGACTGTGAGACCCTGTTCGTGCTCGAACCGTCGCTGGTCACGAACCCGCCCGCGGACGGTCTCGACGAGCGCGCGAGCGACGCGATCGACCGGGTAGCAGGGGCGACCGACGCCGACGTGGTGGTGCAGACCTACTGGGGCGCGCTGGAGGAGAAGGTCCACGCCCACCTGCTCGACGCCGACATCGACGCCGTGGGGTATGACTTCGTGACGAACCACGAGGAGAACCTCTACAACATCAACGAGTACGGCACGAAAGAGTCGATCGCGCTCGGCCTCGCCGACGGCCAGAACACCAAGATCGAGGACGGCGAGACGATCACCGAGCGGATCGAGTGGGTCACCGAGAACGTCCCTGCGGCGGAGTTCGAGACGGTCTACGCCACCACGAACACCGAGCTGTTCTACCTGCCGGTGAACAAGGCGAAAGCGAAGCTCGCAGCGCTCGCCGAGGGCGCCGCACTCGCTGGCGCTGACGCCGATGAGGAGGTGAACGCATGACTCGCGAGCAGTTCCGGCCCGACGACCACCCGAACGAGCAGTTCATCCTCTCGACCGTGGTCGGCAGCTATCCCAAGCCCAAGTGGCTCGACCGCGTGCGCGAGCGCTACGAAGAGTCCGACGACTTCGACGACGCGAACTGGGCGGAGGCGACCGACGATGCTTCGCGGCTCATCACCCACGAGCACGAGCGCGCGGGGCTCGACGCCGTGGTCGACGGCGAGATGCGCAGAAACGAGATGGTCGAATACTTCGCCGAGCGGATCGAGGGCTACGAGTTCAATGGCCCGGTCAAAGTCTGGGGGCACAACTACTTCGACAAGCCCTCGGTCGTCGAGGAAGTCGAGTACGACGACTCGTGGCTGGTCGACGAGTTCGCGTTCACCGACGACGTCGCCACCAAACCAGTCAAGGTCCCGATCACCGGACCGTACACCCTCGCGAGCTGGTGTTTCAACGAGAGCTACGACGACGACCGGGCGCTCGCGCTCGATCTCGCGGACCTCGTGAACGAGGAGATCGGGAAGCTGGTCGAGGCGGGCGCGCGCTACATCCAGATCGACGAGCCCGCGCTCGCCACCACGCCCGACGACCACGCGATCGTCGGCGACTGCCTCGATCGGATCGTCGCCGGACTGCCCGACGACGTCCGAATCGGGCTCCACGTCTGCTATGGGGACTACTCCCGGATCTATCCCGAGATCCTCGAGTTCCCGATCGACGAGTTCGATGTCGAGCTCGCCAACGGTGACTACGAACAGCTCGACGTGTTCAAGGAGCCGGAGTTCGACCTCGATCTCGCGCTCGGCGTCACCGACGTCCACGTCGCCGAGGTCGAGTCCGTCGAGGCGATCGAGGCGAACATCGAGAAGGGTCTGGAGATCGTGCCACCGGAGCGTTTGACCGTGAGCCCCGACTGCGGCGTGAAGCTCCTCCCGCGCGAGGTGGCCTACGGCAAGATGGCGAACATGGTCGAGGCCACCCGGAACGTCGAGCGCAAACTCGACGACGGCGAGATCGACGCGCGGGCGCTCCGCGAGGGTGCGACCGCGAGCGCCGACGACTGACCGATCAAGGATTCTGTCACCGCTGATCGGCGACTCCTGCCCTTCGCGGTTGGCGCGCGCTCGCGCTCGTGTGCGAGTGAAACGAGCACCGAGCGCGGATCGGCGTGCGAGGGATGAGCGAGTGAGCGAAGTGAACGAGCGAGTGGGTTGGGGAGGCGTGTGGACGGTTGGGGTGCTGTGCTGTTTCTCATTGGTGTCGGCATCGCAGCGGTCACGACGACAGCGACGGCTACCGAAACAACCGCAACTGCGGCCGTGATCGGTTCGAAAGCCCCGACTGGCTCAGGTTCTGCTCGCGGGCCGTAGGCCCGCTCGCACGGCCCGAGGGAGCTTCGCTCCCTCGCTGTCGCCGGCGCGAAGCGCCGGCTGCAAGAGGTTCCGAAGGAACCTCTCTGCCCGGGACTCGCTATCGTTCGAGAGACACCTCCGACGTCTCTCGAACCACGCCCCTCACCCCGCTCGTTGCACTCGCTCGGCTGGGGTGCTTGCCGGACGAGACTCGCTCCCCCGTCTCGCTGGCTCCCGATCGCGTCGCTCACGGGAACGTCCTCCGGGTTTCTTGAACCAGTCGCCCCTTTCATTCCCTTCCGTGCGGTTTCTCGGTGAGCCATCGCTCATGGCCACACGGATCAAGAACGATAGCAGAGTTTCTTGCCGGATTGCCGAGAAGATTTTTAACCCAGTGGCGAAACGATAATGAACGATGACCGACCCCGACGACGTGCTCGAATCCCTCGCCAGTCTCCCGAGCTTTCACCACCCGATCGCCACCGAGGACGGCGATCAGGTCGCTTTCTACTACGACGAATCGGGCCGGAATGAACTTCACATTCTCGACGTCGAGACTGGCGAGCATCGCCAGATCAGCGACGGTGAAGTGCCGCGCAACGCCCGATGGGGCGTCGAGTGGAGCGCCGACGGCGACCGGGTGTTCTTTCACCTCGACGAGGACGGCAACGAGCAAAACGACATCCACGCCATCGACGTGGGCGGAGCTACTGCGGGCGAGACCGAGCCGGTCGTCGAGATGGACGGCCAGGTATCTCTCGCTGACGTTGGCGACGACGGCGACACGCTCCTCTTGGGGTCAACCCGCGACGGCCAGATGAACCTCTATCGCCACGACCTCGCGGCCGACGAAACCGAGAAGATCACCGACTACGAGCGCGCGGCGTTCGGGGGACTCCTCTCACCCGACTGCGAGCGGATCGCCTACGCCACCAACGAATCCGACGACTTCGACAACATGGACGCCTACGTCGCCGACGCCGACGGATCGAACCCCCGCAATTTGGGGATCGGCGAGACCGGCGCGGAGTCCGTCCACGCCGACTGGGGGCCCGACGGCGAGTCGCTACTGGTTTCGGATAACACCGAGGACGTCGGACGGTGTGGGGTGTACGACTTCGAGAGCGAGGACGTGACATGGTACGGTGACCTCACGGCCGAGGAGTCACCGGTTTGTTTCCTGCCTGACGGCGAGCGATTCCTCGCGCTCCGGATCCGCGAGGCGGCGGTGATGCCGCTGGTGTACGACTGCGAGACCGGTGAATCGCGCGAACTCGACCTACCGGACGGCGTCGCAACCTTCCCCGGGGAAGCGGTGCTCGACGACGATCGCGTCCTCGTGGTACACACGACGTCCGACCGGCGTCCCGAACTGGTGGCCTACGACCTCAAAACGGATGCGTACGAGACTCTCCTCGAGGGAGAGTACGGGGAGTTCGACCTCGATGGGTTCGCCGATGCGGAGTATTTCACCTTCGAGAGCGCTGGCGACACCGAATCCGGGCCGGCCGCCGCGTGGACCGGCGACAACGAGACTCTGGAGATCGGTGCGCTGCTCTATGACTCGGGCGAACGCCCCTCACCGCTGATCGTCAATCCCCACGGCGGCCCGCGCGGGGCGGACGTGAAACGCTTCAACCCCCGGACCCAGTTCCTGCTCAAACGCGGCTACAGCGTGCTCCAGGTCAACTATCGCGGCTCGGCTCACTACGGCCGCGAGTTCGCCCAACTCCTCTACGACGACTGGGGCGGCGGCGAGCAGGCCGACATCGCGGCGGCGACTCGACTCGCATCGGAGTACGACTGGATCGACGACGACCGCGTCGCCGTCTACGGCGGCTCCTACGGCGGCTACAGCGCCTACTGTCAGATGACGATGTATCCCGACCTCTACGACGCCGGCATCGCGTCGGTCGGACTCACAGACTTGGAGGATATGTACGAGAGCACGATGCCGCACTTCCGGACCGAACTCATGGAGAAGAACCTCGGCACGCCCGAGGAGAGTCCTGAAATTTACGACGAGCGCAGCCCCGTCAACTACGCGGAGAATCTTTCGGCCCCGCTCCTGATGGTTCACGGCGTGAACGACCGCCGTGTGCCGGTCTCGCAGGCCCGCATCTTCCGGGACGCGCTCGACGACCTCGGCTTCGAGGAGGGCGAAGACGGCGAGTACGAGTACGAGGAGCTCGGCGAGGAGGGCCACGGCTCCTCGGACATCGACCAGAAGATCAGGACGTACCAACTGCTCGACGGTTTCCTCGACCGCCGGCTCGGCGGCGCGAAAGCCGAGGGAACAACGGACTGACGTTCGGCACTATTCGAGCAGCGATCGCACCGCACGCCGACGGCGTCCCGGTTCCTTGTGAAACCGGCCATCGAAACAAGAGGTTTATGTTGCCGCTTTCGGGCGGATGATACCGCTGCCCACGAGTGTAGTATGGGCATGAGTGACGCACAACAGCCGGACGATACGACGGCGCATGCGGATCACGAAGGGCACGACACCGAAGGACCAGGCTATACGACGCCCCAGGCCGCGATCGAAGAGTCCGAACCTGAAAAGATTGCGTACGTCATGGGTTTGTACGTCGGCACGGACGTCGATGCGCCCGACTTCCTCGGCGTGGTCGACATCGATCCCGATTCGGAGACCTACACCGAGATAATCGACCGGGTCGAGATGCCCAACCGGGGCGACGAGCTCCACCACTTCGGCTGGAACGCCTGCTCGTCGTCGTGTCACATGGACGGCCTCGAGCGCCGCCATCTCGTGATCCCCGGCCAGCGCTCCTCGCGCATCCACGTCGTCGACACGAAGGATCGACGCAACCCCGAACTCGAATCGGTGATCGAACCCGAGGAGGTGTTCGAGCACGACCTCTCCGCACCGCACACTACCCACTGCATCCCAGATGGCCAGATCCTGATCTCGATGCTCGGGGATGCCGACGGCGACCTTCCCGGGGGGTTCCTCGCGCTCGACGAGAACTTCGAGGTCGACGGCCGGTGGGAGCCGCCGGGCGAGATCGAGATGAACTACGACTACTGGTATCAGCCCCGGCACAACGTCATGGTCTCCTCGGAGTGGGCCGCACCGAAGACCTACTATCCGGGGTTCGACATGGACGACGTCGAGGCGGGCAACTACGGCCAGCGACTCCACGTCTGGGACTGGGAGAACAAGACTGTGGAGCAGACGATCGATCTCGGCGAGGAGGGGCTGATTCCGCTCGAAGTCCGCTTCCTCCACAGCCCCGAGGCGACCCACGGCTACGTCGGCGCAGCACTCTCATCGAACGTCTTTCATTTCCACGACGCCGGTGAGGAGTGGCGTGCGGAGCCGGTCATCGACGTCGAGGCGCGCGAGCACGACGGCTGGGACATGCCCGTGCCTGGTCTCGTCACCGACCTCCTCGTGTCGATGGACGATCGGTACCTGTTCTTCTCGAACTGGCTGCACGGCGACGTCCGGATGTACGACATCTCGGATCCGGCGAATCCACGGCTCGCCGATCGAATCTGGGCCGGTGGCCACTTCGGCGACCCAGCCCCAGTGCAGGATCGCGAGCTCGCTGGCGGGCCACAGATGCTCCAGCTCAGCCTCGACGGCGAGCGCCTCTACTGGACCACCTCGCTGTTTTCGAGCTGGGACAACCAGTTCTACCCCGAGGAGGCCGAGCAGGGATCGGTGATGCTCAAAGCCGACGTCGATCCACGAAACGGCTCCATGAGCCTCGACGAGGAGTTCCTCGTGGACTTCGGCGACCTTCCGGATGGTCCGGCGCGCGCCCACGAGATCCGATGGCCAGACGGCGACTGCACGAGTGACGTCTGGCAGTAGCGCACACGACGTCATTCTCGTGTGGCAGGACGGCCAGGAAGGAAGTGACGAACGCGAAGAGCGGCTGTCAGTCGGTGAGGACGAGATCGTCCTCACGGCGGCTGAATGCGCTGGCGTCGCACTCCCCTTCGGCTGTCGCACCGGCGCGTGTGCGACCTGCACCGGAAAACTCCTCGACGGACGGATCGAACACGCTCGTCCGCCACGGGCGCTGAAGGAGCGCCACCGCGAGGCGGGCTACGTCCTGCTCTGCATCGCCGAACCGCGGTCGGACTGTCGGATCGTGGTCGGGAGTTCCGTCCAGGCCGAGCTGGTGTCGAACCCGTGGCAGTGAACCGTTCGGTCGTCCGCTTCAGCCCCGACTGCTGACGTACGCGACCGCCGCGCGCCACGGCACCAGCAGGACGAGGCCGACACCGAGCGAGACGAGGACGAACGCGATCGCGAACCCGCCAGGGAAAACCGGCGTCGCGCGGAGTGCCTGACCGATCAGCGCCGCTCCGATCCACGCGAGCGCGGTCCGGCGGACGGCGGTGCCGACCGATCGGGAGGTCGATGGTGCATACACACCGGCGAGGATCGAGACGAGCGCCCAGCCGAGGAAAAACGGGAGCGCGGTGCCGACAACTCGCGGCGCATCGGCCACGAGATCGTAGCCGTGCTGGAGTTCGCCGAGGACGACGAACAGCGAGATCAGGAGGAGATCGCCGACGGCGAGCGCGAGCGTTCGCGGCGAGGAGTCGGTGCGCGCGCGGAGCGACGCGACGGCGCTGCTCATGCATTCCGGTTCGAAGCGCGGCAGAATGTATCCGTCGATCAGCGTTTGACGCCCGCGACCGTGTAGCCGAACCCGCGGGAGGGGACTGCGGCGTCGAGGCCCGCGTTCTCGACGCCCGCAGCGAGCTCCTCGGGGGTGAAGAACTCCGAATCGAACCCCACGAGATGTTCGGCCGCGACCAGCGCGCGCCCGCGTAGCGTCGCGCGGTCGAACTCCCGACAGACGAGCACGCCGCCTGGCCGGAGGACGCGCTTCGCCTCGGTGAGTGCCCCCGTCCGATCGGCGACGTGATGGAGCGCGTCGACGATGAGCACCGCATCCATCGATTCGTCGGCGAACGGGAGTGATGCGCCGTCCGCACGGACGCCGTCGAGTCCCAGCCGTCGCGCCTCGCCGAGCATTCCGTGGGCGGCGTCGACCACGATTCGTTCGGGAACGTCGATCGTGCGTACCGCCCGGCCGGTGCCGCCGCCGACATCGACGACGCGCTCGATGTCGCGCTCGGCGAGCGCGAGCCCCGCCCGGAGCGCGCGCTCGTCGGTCGAGGGCATGAACCGCTCGTAGTGGCGCGCGAACCGCTCGAAGTACGCGACGTCGCCGGGCGTGTGCATACCTCGTCGTAGATCCGCCGATGGCTTAAAAACCACCCCGGAGGACACATCCCTCGCGCCCGTTCAATGGCGACATGGAGTACGTCGTGTGTGGCTGGCCCGAGGACGGCCCGACGCTCCGGCTCGACTACCGGCGGTTCAGCTACGCCGGGAAGTTCGTGATGTCCTCGACTGGAAAGGCCGTTGCCCGCGAGACGGACGCAGCCGTGAACGCGGGCAGCAGCGAGTTCGACGAGTGGGTCGTTGCAGCGGTCGCGTTCAACGAGGACCGCACCGACCCGGACACGCTGTGGTTGCGGTATATCACCGTCCGGAACGACCGTCGTGGCGAGGGGATCGGCGCACGACTCGCGGCGTTCGCCGCCGAGCGGGCCGCGGTACGCGGCTACGAGCGCCTCCGGATCGCGGTCAACAACCCATTCGCCTACGAAGCGCTCCACAAGGCCGGGTTCGGCTACACCGGCCGGGAAACCGGGATCGCCGAGCTCGTCCTCGAACGGCCCGCCGGCCGGCCGGCCGAGCGCTCGCGCACGGCCTACCAGACAGGGCTCGATATCTACCGCGATCGCGATCTCTCGGATGGTGAGCAGCGGTTTCTGGCATCGCGGAGCGACGCCGAGCCGCCGGCAGTGATCGAACCACCCGCGTGATCGCGCGCTCGTTTCCGCCCCCACTCGATCGCTGACCGGCTGTCGGGGGTTTCAAGCGACCTTCACCCGTACCGACGGCAATGGGAAACGCAGACCTCCGCCAGCTCGCCGCGATCGAGCCGATCGCCTTCGCGGATCTTTCGGGTGCAACGGTAGCGATCGACGCTCACAACTGGCTTTACCGGTATCTCACCACGACAGTCAAGTGGACGAGCGACGCGGTCTATACGACGGCCGCGGGCGAAGAGGTCGCCAATCTGATCGGCGTCGTCCAGGGCCTCCCGAAGTTCTTCGAACACGACATCACCCCGGTGTTCGTCTTCGACGGTGGCGTCACCGACCTCAAGACCGACGAGGTCGAACGCCGGCGTGAACAGCGCGAGCAGGCCGAAGAACGCGCTGCCGAAGCGCGCGAGGCGGGCGACGCGGTCGAGGCTGCCAGACTGGAAGCTCGCACCCAGCGCCTCACCGACACGATCCACGAGACCACGCGCGAACTCCTCCGCCTGCTCGACGTTCCGGTCGTGGAAGCGCCCGCCGAGGGCGAGGCCCAGGCCGCCCACATGGCTCGCTCTGGAACCGTGGACTACGCCGGCAGCGAGGACTACGACACCCTCCTGTTCGGCGCACCACACACTCTCCGGGGGCTCACGGGCAAGGGCGACCCCGAGTGTATGGAGTTCGAGGCCACCCTCAAAGAGCACGACCTCACGTGGGAGCAGCTCGTCGACGTGGGCATCCTCTGTGGCACTGACTTCAACGAGGGCGTCTCGGGCGTCGGTCCGAAGACCGCAGTCAAACTCGTCCGCGAGCACGGCGACCTCTGGGCCGCGCTGGAGGCCGAGGATAGGTACGTCGAGAACGGCGATCTGATCCGAGAGCTGTTCTTGGACCCCGACGTGACCGACGCCGCGTTCGATACCGACATCGAACCCGACCTCGACGCGGCACGCGAGTACGTGACCGGCGAGTGGGAGATACCCGAAGACGAGGTCGAACGCGGCTTCGAGCGGATCGAGGAGAGCGTCGTGCAGTCGGGACTCGACCGCTGGACCTGAAACCAGCTGTGGCAAGTGCCGCCAGTCGGGCTATCGATACCGCGTGTGAGTGAGCCCGTCAGTACTCGTGAAAACCGACCACGACGAAGTGTGGTCTACAAATCGGCAGTGGAAACCGTCATTCGACGACGGTGCGTCTCGAAGCCGAGATTCTCGTAGAAGCCGATGGCGCGCTCGTTGTCGGCATCGACATCGAGGGCGAGCTCCGCACAGCCTGCCTCACGTGCTCGCTCCGTGGCGCGGTCGATCAGCCGTCGGCTGAGACCCGTACCGCGGTAGGGCTCGCGGACGTAGATATCCCCGACGACCAGTCGATCCGGACGATCGAAGACCGAAGATGCTTCGTCGATCTCGGTCGTGACGAAACCGACGAAGTCGCCGTCGGTGGTGGCGAGGTCGGCGTCGTTGCCCGCGCCGTCGGTCGGCGAGTCGTCGACGGCGACCCACGCCCGGTAGCCCGCTTCGTCGAGCCGGTCGAGTCGGAACGCCGTCTCCTCGGCGACGAGATCGACGTCCTCGGCGAGCGCGTGGCGGTCGACGATCGCTTCGAGGTCGTGGTGGAAGGGGATCCACAGCTCCTCGACGTAGCGACGGACGGCGGGTTCGTCGGCTGGAAGCCGGCGGAGTTTCATGTGTACCCATCGAGCGATCGCCGAGGTATATACGTCGTGGATCGCCAGAATCAGCGTTGTAAGCGCTCGACAGCCCCGCTTCGAACTCGTCACGAGACGTCGGTCGCCGGCAGTGATCTCGCCACGAGCGACCTGAAGCGTTTTGCCGCTGGCTCACGCCCGTTCGGACATGGACACCACCGAAGTCGAGCGACTCATCGAATCCGGGATCAAGGATGCAGACGCCACCGTCACCCAGCCACGCGGCGAGGACGACGACCATCTCGCCGCCGTCGTCGTCGCACCGGCCTTCGAGGACGAGACGCTCGTCGCACAGCACGAGCAGGTCTACGACGCGCTCGGCGAGCATATGACGACCGATATCCACGCGCTCGAACTCAAGACCTACACTCCCGAGGAGTACGCCGAACGCAGCGCCTGATCGGGACGGACTGCCGAGACGGATCCGTACCAGCGGTGACGGCAGTCGGGTGGTCACGACGAGCGCGTGACCGCTTCCCGTGAGTTTTACCAACCCCGGCGCAAAGCGGGGTGCATGAGCGATCAGGACACCCGCACCGAGGCAGACAGTCTGGGCGAGATGGACGTCCCCGCGGACGCCTACTGGGGGGCACAGACCCAGCGTGCGGTCGAGAACTTCCCGATCAGCGGGATCGGGTTCGATCGGCGGTTCGTTCGCGCGCTCGGGATCGTGAAGAAGGCCGCCGCACAGACCAACCGCGACCTCGATCTGATCGACGACGAAACCGCAGAAGCGATCGTCGCGGCAGCCGAGGAGGTCATGGCCGGTGAGCACGACGGCCAGTTCCCGGTCGATATTTTCCAGACGGGATCGGGGACCTCCACGAACATGAACGCCAACGAGGTGATCGCGAACCGCGCGAGCGAGATCCAGGGCGACGAGGTTGGATCGCGGGCGGTCCACCCGAACGACGACGTCAACTTCGGCCAGTCCTCGAACGACGTGATCCCGACGGCGATGCACGTCGCCACGCTCGAATCGATCGAGCGCGATCTCGTGCCCGCGCTCGAACGCCTCCGGACGGCGCTCGGCGAGAAGGAAGCCGAGTTCGACACCGTTGTCAAAACGGGGCGGACTCACCTTCAGGATGCCACCCCCGTCAGACTGGGCCAGGAGTTCGGCGGCTACCGGGCCCAGATCGACAAGGGAATCACCCGCGTGAACAAGACCACGCGCAATCTCTCGGAGCTCGCGCTCGGCGGGACCGCGGTCGGCACGGGATTGAACACCCATCCCGAGTTCCCCGCGCGCGCGGCCGAACGCATTTCCGGAGAAACAGGATTACCGTTCGAGGAGGCCACCGACCACTTCGAGGCCCAGGCCGCCCACGACGCGATGGCGGAAGCCCACGGCGCGCTCCGCACGGTGTCGGGGTCGCTCAACAAGATCGCCAACGATCTCCGACTCTTGGCGTCGGGCCCCCGCAACGGGCTCGGCGAGATCGACCAGCCCGAGAACCAGCCCGGCTCGTCGATCATGCCCGGGAAGATCAACCCCGTCGTCGCCGAGGCCGTGAATCAAGTTCACGTCCAGGTCGTCGGCAACGACGCCGCGGTGTCGACCGGCGCGGCGAACGGCCAGATCGATCTGAACCTCTACAAACCCGTCATCGCTCACAACACCCTCCAGTCGATCGCGCTGCTCGCGAACGCCAGCGAGACCTTCGCCGAGAAGTTCGTCGATAACCTCGAAGCCAACCGCGAGCACTGCGAGGAGCAGGTCGAGCAGAGCATGGCGCTCGCGACCGCGCTGAACGCCCACATCGGCTACGACAAGGCGAGCGAGGTGGCGAAAGAAGCACTCAAAGAGGACAAGACCGTGCGCGAGGTCGTCGTCGAGAAGGGGTATCTCGACACCGAAGAAGCCGACGAGGTCCTCGATGCGCGCGCGATGACCGAACGCGGGATTCCGGGCCGCGAAGAGTAGCGCGCTCTCGGTTCTGTCCCCACTATCGGTTGCCGTCCGCGACCGATCCACCAGTGGCCGGTGACGAGACCCGTTCAGTATCGGCGATGACGAGGATCGATTCCACAGCGGAGCCTCGGGACGAGCGTCCTCCTCCGGCGATGGCCGGCGATTCACCGGTATCGTTCGCTCCGCACTCCACAGAAACACCTCGTCGACGGTAGTTTCCGTCGTCGTTCGACGAACACTGAACCACCACATCGCCGTGGAACGAGTCGTCTGCAAGCAACGCCCTTAGGTGGCAAGCGACCTGCCATACTGTTGTCAGAGTCACTGCGGCGATGGATGGCGGAAAATCCCGGTTGCGGCGCGGACTGTAGTGCGAGCGATCGACGTTCTTGGAGAAAACATGTCAGGTACTACTACATCGTATCGAGAGCGGGTTCGTGACACGACGTCCGGCTTCTTCCAGCAGTACGGGCTGGCGTTCGTGATGGTTGCTAGCTACTTCGGCTCCGGATCGATATTCATCGCCAGTTCGGCCGGCGTCCGGTTCGGGTATGCGTTGCTGTGGGCGGTCGTCGGTGCAGCGTTGCTCGGCTTCATGGCACAGGACATGAGCGCCCGGCTCGGCATCTTCGGCGAGCCGCTGATGGTGTTCGTGCGGAAGAAGCTCGGCGGACGGATCGCGACCGTGCTCGCCGTCGTCCTGTCGAGCGGTTGTTTGCTCTGGGCGTTCGAGCTGACCGCTGCGGTCGGGAAAGGACTCTCGCTGCTGGTCGGTGGCGCGGTCGGCTGGATGCCGCTCGCCGTCCTCACGGGATTTGCTGCCGTCGCCGTCGGCCTGTTGAACTACGAGGGCATCGAGCAGCTGATGACTGCGATGATGATCGGACTGCTGGTCGTCTATCTCTTCGTCACCGGCACGACCGCCCCGCCGCTATCGGCGATCGCCACCGGGTTCGTGCCGAGCGTTCCCGGTGTCGGCGCGCTCACGCTCGTGGCGTCGATTCTCGGCACGACCGCGCTCTGGCCCAACTTCTTCCTCGAATCGAACCTCGTCGCGGAGAAAGGCTGGTCCGGACGATCGGACATCACCCCGATGCGGCGGGATCTCGGGATCGGTTACGCGGTCGGCGGGATCACCACGATCGCAATCTTGGTCCTCGCGGCCGCCGTCCTCCGGCCGGCGGGCTACACCGAACTCGAGACGTTTCTCACCCCGGGACGCGCGCTCGGGAACGTCATTGGCGAGTGGGCGCGAACGGTGTTCCTGGTCGGCGCGGTCGCTGCGGCGTTCAACAGCATCATCCCGATCATGTGGACGCCGTCGTATCTCTTCCAGCACGCCCGCGGAACCGAGGCCGATTCGGCCTCCCGGAGCTTCAAAGCCATCTACGCACTTCTCGTCAGTATCAGCGGCCTCTCGCCGCTGATCACGATATTCTTCGGTCTCGGCGTGATCGACATGATCATCCTCTTCCCGGCGTACAACGCCATCGTCGGGCTCCCGATCACGGCCGCACTGCTGTTCTGGGCGGTCAACGACGAGAACACGATGGGCGAGCACCGAAACACACGCTTGCTCTCGGTTCTCAACGCCGCACTCGTCGTGTTAGCGGTCGTGTCAGCGACGACCTCGCTGCCGGGCGTCGTCGACGCACTCCTCTCCGGGGGGCTTTAACCACCGCTCGCGCTCGGGTCGTGGGCGTGTCCCGGTTCGTGAGAGCTGGTATGCGGAATCGATCATGGGTGCGTCGATGCGGGCGAGCACCCGCTTGAGAACGTGCTGTGCTCTCGATTCGGTGGCGTCGGTATCGTTATTTCGATCGGCGTTAGCGACTGTTCCGTCGTGGCGGTCGGCTCCAATCATTCTCTTGGTCGACGTCCGCTGCGTACTGAGTGCGGACATTTGAACGTTCTGGCAGTGGGCAGCGATGGACAGTGACGGGTCGGGATTTCGGAAACAGCCTGCTATTGCTCGGTGAGAGTTACTCTGGCGGCCGGTTCAACCGATACATTCTGTTCTCGTCGGCATCGTCCCTTCCGTCCCGTCGAAACAGCGTTCCGGATGACGGCACGCTACGCCGAAGATTCAGCTCGGTGTGAAGTCGCCAGCGAAGACGATCTCGTCGAGATCCTTGCGCTGGTTCGGGTGTTCGCCGTCATCGGCGTCGCCCGGAGCGATCGCGTCCTCGTCGCGTTCGCCGATGGCCGTCATCGCCTCGACCGCGTACTCGTCGGTGAGATCGAACAGTTCGGCGGCTGCGTCGTAGTCGAACCCCTGCATCCCGTGGACGACGAGACCACGGCGCGCCCCCTCCAGCGCGAGATTTTCCGTTGCTGCGCCGGTGTCGAAGGAGTGGGTGGGCGCAGGCTCGCCGTTGTGGTCGAACGTGGTTTTCGAGAGCACGACGACGAGCGCCGCGGCGTCGGTCGCCCACTCGCGGTTGCCTTCGGCGAGCAGATCCACGAAATCGTCCCACGGATCGTCGTCCGGCGTCGCGTAGACGAACCGCCAGTGTTGGTTGTTGTACGACGACGGGGCCCACCGGGCGGCCTCGAACAGCGCGAGGAGATCGTCCTCCGGCAGCGTGTCGCCGGTCATCGACCGCGGCGACCACCGGTTGACGAACAGCGGATCGATATCGTATGCGGGATCGCGGTGTTCGTCGACCGGGTCGCGGAGGCCGTCGACGGTCGAACCGTCGAACTCGCTGTCGCTATCGCTTTGCTGTTGCATCGATATACGACAAGAGACGTCACACACGGACAAACCTACCGAACGGCAAATCGAGTGCTCGATGGATGACAGCAGTTTCGCGAGACAGGACGAATCAGCGGTCAGCGCTGGCGGTAGATCAGGTTGCGCTGGATCGCGTTCGCGCCCTCGTAGATCACCGGGATCCGACAGTCGCGGTAGACACGAGCGATCCGGTTTTCGGTCAGCACCGACCGACCGCCGTGGAGCTGCATCCCACGCTCGGCACATTCGACGGCAGCCTCGGTGGAGTTGGCCTTGGCGAGCGCAGCCCAGTAGCCTGCGTTGTCCTGATCTGCCACTTTGCCGGCGGCGCGCCAGTTGAGTGCGCGGGCGCGCTCGAATTCGATGAGCATGTCCGAGAGGTCGTGCTGGACGGCTTGGAACTCGCTCACGTCCCGGCCGAACGCTTCGCGGTCGTGGACGAACTCCCACGCCTCCTCGATGGCGGCCGCAGCGAGACCCAACCCGTGGCCGCCGACGACGATCCGGCCGTGGTTGAAAAACTCCGCGAGCATGTAGAAGCCGGTGCCCTCGTTACCGACGAGGTTTTCCTCGGGGATCCGGCAGTCGTCGAGTTCGATGTGGCCCTGCTTGGAGGCGCGAAAGCCCATCTTCTCGGGGATGTGTTCGGCGTCGTAGCCGGGTGCGTCGGTCGGGACGATGAACATCGAGTAGTTCGAGTAGCGATCGTCCGAGTCGCCGGTTTTGGCGTAGAGAGTGAGCCACTCGGCCTCGACCGCGTTGCCGACCCAGTACTTCTCGCCATTCAGCACCCACTCGTCGCCGTCCTTTTCCGCGCTCGTGGTCATCCCCGCGAGGTCGCTGCCGGTCTGGGGTTCCGAGACTGCGAGTCCGGTGATCTGGTCGCACTCGGCGACCGGGCGGAGGAACTCCTCGTGCTGGTCGTCGTTGCCGTACTTCTCGACGATCTCGGCCCCGAAACTCGCGAGCTGGAGCGTGAGCGCGATCCCGGCGTCCGCACGATAGAACTCCTCGGCGATCGCGAGCATTGCTTCGAGGCCGAGATCGCGGCCGCCGAGCTCCTCGCCGATGTCCTGGGCCACGAGGCCCGCGTCCTGGCCGGCTTCGAGGATCTCCCACGGGTACTCGCCGGTTCGGAAGTACTCCTCGGCGTTGGGGGCGATGTGCTCGTCAGCGAACTCACGGGCCTCGGCTTTGACCTCGCGTGCGTGCTCGGGCACGATCGACTCGTCGAGTAGCTCCATACCCTCGATGGGAGCGCGACGCCCAAATAGGTCGCGTAAACCGGAAACCGTGCGCCGAGGGTTGTTCGGGTTGCTGCTCCGCTGCTCCGTCACCGCGGTGACGGCTACTCGTCCTCGGGAGCGGCCTCCGCGGGTGCCGCACCCTCAACCAGCGAGGCGTCGGCGTACTCCTCACGGATGTCCTTCTTCGAGAACTTCCCGGTCGCGGTTTTGGGCACCTCGTCGATGTACTCCACGTCGTCGGGAACCCACCACTTCGGGTACTCCTCGGCGATCATTCCGAGGAGTTCGTCGGCGAGTGCGTCTCTGTCGGCGTCGTCGCCAGGCACCACGAACGCGACCGGGCGCTCCTGCCAGCGTTCGTGGGGGACGCCGACGACGGCGGCTTCGGCCACGTCGTCGTGAGCCATCAGTGCGTTTTCGAGTTCGACGCTCGAAATCCACTCGCCGCCCGACTTGATGACGTCCTTCGCGCGGTCGACGATCTGGATATACCCATCAGGATCGACCGAGACCACGTCGCCGGTCTTGAGCCAGCCGTCCTCGAACTCCTCCTCGTTGGCCTCGGGACGCTCGAAGTACTCGGTGGTGACCCACGGGCCACGGACCCAGAGCTCGCCGAACTCCTCGCCGTCCCACGGCACCTCGTTGCCGTCCTCGTCGATGACTTTGAACTCGATGCCGGGCACCATCAGCCCCTGTTTGCCGCGCTTTTCGTGCCGGTCGTCGGCGTCCCACTCGTCCATGCCCGGCTTGAGCCGTGCGACCGAGCCGATCGGACTCATCTCGGTCATTCCCCACGCGTGGAGGACATCTACGCCGAGCTCGTCGAACTGACGGATGACCGACTTCGGGGCGGCGCTCCCGCCGATGACGACCTCTTCGAGCGAGGAGAGGTCGACATCGTTGTTCTGGACGTATTCGAGCAGTCCGAGCCACACCGTGGGGACGCCAGCAGTGATCGTGACGCCCTCTTCCTCGATGAGCTTGGCGAGGTCGGCCGGATCGGGCGACGGGCCGGGGTAGACATGTTTCGCGCCGGCGGCGGTCGACGAGAAGGGCATCCCCCACGCGTTGACGTGGAACATCGGCACGACCGGCATCACGACGTCCGTATCCTCGATGCCGAGGCCCTGGGGCGTCACCGTGGCCATCGTGTGCGACCAGAGCATTCGCTGGGTGTACTCGACGCCTTTCGGCCGCCCGGTGGTGCCGGAGGTGTAACACATCCCGGCCTCGCGATCCTCCTCGATCGCGGGCCAGTCGTACTCGGTTCCCTGTTCGGCGATAAACGACTCGTAGTCCGTGACGGGATCGAGGTCGATTTCCGGAACCTCGTCGGCCATCACCACGAACTGCTCGACGCTCCCGAACGAATCGGCGTCGTACGCGCCGGCGAGCTTCTCGGCGAGCGAGGGGTCGACGAACAGGAGCTCGTCGGTCGCGTTCTCGACGATGTACTGGATGTGCTCGTCGGGCAGGAGGGGGTTGATGGTGTGGAGCTGGCGGCCCGAGTCGGGAACGCCGAAGTACGTCTCGAAGTGACGGTGGTGGTTCCAGCAGAACGTGCCGACGCGGGCCTCGTTATCGATGCCGGCGTCATCGAGCGCGTTCGCGAGACGGGCGACGCGGTCGCCGTACTCCGAATAATCGTACCGTTCGATCCCGTCGGCGGTGCGCGAGACGATCTCGGTATCGGGGTAGAGTCGTTCCGCGCGCCAGCGGAACGGTCGCAGGGTCTGTGGTGTGCCTCGTGGCATACAATCTCACAATGGCCGGTCCGTAATGATTCTTCCCACCAACGGCGATCGTTCACCCGTGCCTCGTCGGCATCTCAGTGTCTCGTCGTGACGGTTCGACGTCACTCGGTGCGGTGGCTCACGGCGATCCCCTCGCCGAGCGGGATCGCGGCGGTCTCGAAGTCGGGATCGGCGCGGACCCGTTCGAGGTACGCCGCGACGCCGCGGGTCGACTCGTTCGCGTCCTTGACCGTCTCGCCTTCGACGAGTTCGAGCACCGTCTCGAAGTCGACAGAGGTGCTCGTCATGGCGTTGTCGGCGATCACCACGCCACCGGGAGCGACTTTCTCGCGAACGGCGTCGAAAGCCTCCTCGTACCGATCCTTCTCGTTGTCGATCAGCACGACGTCGAACGGTCCTTCGTAGTCGTCGACGGTCTCGATGGCGTCGCCGTGTTCGAACGTCGCGCGTTCGGTGAGATCGCCGCGGTCGAAGTACTCGCGGGCGCGGTCGAGTTCGTCGGCGTCGATCTCTGTGAGGACGACTTCGCCCGTGGGCGGGAGTGCCCGTGCGAACCAGTACGCCGAGTAGCCGAAGCCGGAGCCGAACTCGAAGACCCGCTCTGCGTCGACGAGGCGCGCGAGCGTGGCGAGCCAGCCGCCGACTGCGGGGCCCACGGTCGGAAAGCCGATCTCCTCGCCGTATTCGTCCATCTCTGTCAGAACCTCGTCGGGCTGAGGACCGACCGCGCGGACGAAGTCAGTGACGTCGTCGGAGACGAGTTCGGACATACCAGCCGCCTCGTACGGGGGCGAGTAAAGGCTTCTCCCCTGCTCGATCCGGCTCAGGTCGGAGCGGTCTGCGTAGGGGTTACGGAGCGGTGTGGTTGCAGTAGCGGTGCGAAGCGGTGGCCGTGAGCGCGTCCGAGCGTGAGCGAGGGCTTTCAGTACTGGTAGCGCTGGACGTCGTCTTGAGCCTGGTCCGAGAGCCCGACATCGCCGGTCATTTCGTCGTACGTCATCCCCGAGAGATACTCGTCGTAGGTGACGTCGTAGCCGCTCCGGAGGTGGAAGTCGAGCCGGCCGGTCTCGACGGTGGTCTGGAAGAACTGGTGGACCGCCCGACGGAGGAGTTCGTCGGCGTCGTCGGGGTCGAACGCACTCTGGAGGAGGGCGAGTTCGTTGCGGGTTTCGCGGTCGAGACCCACGGTTGTCTCGTCGCCGAGATCGTCGTAGCGCGATTCGATTTCCTCCGTAAGGTCGTCGAGACTCATGCGCCGGGATGGGGAGCGACTCGGGAAACCGCTTTCGGCTCCTCTGCCGGCGTGGACCGCCACGCGTATGCCGAGCGCAGGATTACCTCGTTCGATGAGCGAGTCCGCGTTCTCGTCCCCCGACGACCGCGCTGCCGTCCGCCGGGCGCTGGTCGAGTGGTACGAGGACGACCATCGATCGTTTCCGTGGCGTGAGACCACCGATCCCTACGAAATCCTCGTATCGGAAGTGATGAGTCAGCAAACCCAACTCGATCGCGTCGTCGACGCGTTCGCGGAGTTCGTCGAACGGTGGCCCGACGCGGCGACGCTCGCGGCTGTCGACCGGGCCGAGGTAGTGAGTTTCTGGAGCGACCACAGCCTCGGGTACAACAACCGTGCCCGATACCTCCACGAGGCTGCCGGTCAGATCACCTCGGAGTTCGACGGCGAGTTCCCAGAGACGCCCGACGAACTCCAGGAGTTGCAGGGTGTCGGCCCCTACACCGCGAACGCGGTGGCGAGCTTCGCGTTCAACGAGGGGAATGCGGTGGTCGATACCAACGTCAAGCGAGTGCTCTACCGGGCGTTCGACGTGCCGGACGACGACGCAGCGTTCGAGGAAGCGGCCGAGGAGATGATGCCCACCGGCGAGTCGCGGGTCTGGAACAACGCGATCATGGAGCTCGGCGGGGTTGCGTGTACGAAGACACCGTCGTGCGACGAGGCCGAATGCCCCTGGCGCACGTGGTGTGACGCCTACGCGACCGGCGACTTCTCCGCTCCAGATGTTCCTACCCAGTCGCCGTTCGAGGGGAGTCGCCGGCAGTTCCGCGGGCGCGTCGTGCGCGTACTCGGGGAGTACGACGAACTCGTGCTCGATGATCTCGGGCCTCGCGTGCGCGTCGACTACACGCCGGACGGCGAGCACGGTCGCGAGTGGCTCCGAGGACTCGTTTCGGATCTCGACGACGACGGACTGGTCGCGGTCGAGGAACGCGACAACGATACCGTCGTCCGACTGTCTCGGTGATCGTGCGCTCGCCGCCCGAATCGATCGCGCAGACTCAGCTCACGGCGGTCACGCCCCCTGCTGGGCCGACCGCCGGCCGGTCGGGAACCCGATCGTGAGGTGGACGGCCGTCAGGAGCGCGGCGAGCACCAACACCCCGACCGCGAACGATCGGAAGATCACGGTGTAGCCGTACCCCACATCGATCAGCGTGCCGACGACAACGCTCCCGAGCGCGTTGAGCAGCATGATCCCCGCGCTGAACACGGCGTAGGCGCTCGCGCGGTGGGCGTCCGGCAGCGAGTCGAGCACGTAGGTGTCCATCGTGGGGAAGAGGCCGTGGATCACGAACCCGAGCGCGGCGCTCGCGGCGACGAGGCCGTAGAATCCCGAGGCGAGCGTGAGCGCGAGCAGACAGCCGGCGAACCCCCCGACGATCCCGAGCAGCAACGGGATATACGCCACCCGGTCGGCGAGGCGTCCGGCGATCGCAAAGGCGGGCACGCCAGCAGCGAAGACCACCGTGAGCAGTTCGCGCGCAGTGCTTGCCGTGATCGGCTTCGTCGCGACGAGATACGAGACGTAGAAGTTGAACACGCCGTTCCACGCGAGGCCGGCGAGACCCGCGAGCGCGACCCCGCTCAGGATGACGGGCCACTGCCGGCGTGCCGCCCCCAGAAATTCCCGGTCGAGTTCCTCGCCGGGCGGGAAGGTCGTGGTTCGGGCGATCGCCCCGAACACGATGGTCGCCACGACTGCGAACGCGCTGATGAGACCGAACGCGAGCCGCCATCCCTCGACCGGGAGGATCGCCGAGCCCTCGATCCAGAGGACGCCGGTGATGAAAAGCGGTGCACCGGCTGCGGCGAGCTGGCTCGCGGTCCCGTGGATGCCGACGGCGCGTCCGATAGCGCCGGGAAACAGGTCGCTCAGCAGTGGCTTCGCCGCGATGAAGTAGACACCGCTTGAGATCCCCATCAGGAACGCGCTCGCCCAGAGCACCGGAAGGGAGGTGGCGGTCGCGGCGAGCAGCGGCGCGGCCGCGAGGATCGTCCCAGCGGCGAGGATCACGGCGTACCGTGGCACGAAGGTAAGCAGGTAGCCCGTCGGCAGCCGCGGCAGCGCGCTGCCGAGCCACGCGAGCGTCGCCAGCAGTCCGATCGCCGCCGCCGACGCCCCGAACGCGGATTGGATCGGTTCCAGCAGCGGTGCGAAGACGACCCGCGCGAGGTTGACCAACAGCACCATCGTACACATCGAGCCGAACAGCTGCTGGCGTGACACTACCGGGCGGACGGGGCAGGGTGGGTCAAGCCTTTGCGAAGCGGCAATCCCGCGGCCGGTGGACGACACTACCGGGAGACCGGCGTGTTCCGGCCGGAACCGCTGGTGCTTTGGGGGTCGCTGTTCTCGAAACGGCTATGCCAGATCGACCCCACGTCGTCGCGCTCGCCGGCAGCCTGCGCGACGATAGCTACACCCGGATCGCCCTCCAGCACGCACTCGACGAGGCCGAGGAACGCGGCGCAAGCACGGACCTGATCGACCTCCGGCATCTCGACCTCTCGGTGTTCGACGCCGACGCACGCGAGGTCGGCGACGCGCTCGCACTCACGCGACGCGTCCGGCGGGCCGACAGCGTCCTTCTTGGGACGCCCTCCTATCACGGCTCGTACTCCTCGGTGCTGAAGACCGCGCTGGATTACTGCGGGTTCGACGAGTTCGAAAACACCACCGTCGGCCTGCTGTCGGTCTCCGGCGGGGCGTTCCCGATTACCCCACTCGATCACCTCCGATCGGTCGCCCGAGCGCTCAACGCGTGGGTCATCCCGCATCAGGCCGCCGTCCCGAAAGCGAGCGGGAAGTTCGAGGACGGAAAACTCACCGACGAGAGTTCGTGTGAGCGTGTGGCGACGCTGGGCCAGCGGGCTGTCGAGTACGCCACTATCGAACCCGATCCGCCCTGTCTCGAAAGCACCGAAAACGTCGGCGCGGACGACTGATCGCTGGAGGGATCGCGTCGAACAGCGTCGAAGGGCCGTCTTTGCTACCGTTCAGGCTATTCGGCTAGTGTCAGTACAGTTCTCGTCAGCCCGCCGACCACGAGGGATCGTGAGATATCTTTGGCATAGCTATCGATATGATGTTGATTGAGAAACAGGTGGTGACCGAGACGGTTGGTGTGTGTGTGTGTGTGTGAATTTGAAGTATCGTCATCAGCAACTGTTTCTATGAGGCTGGTGGCCCGTGTACGAAGCAACTAACGTCCATCTCGGTGATTACACCAGCGAGAGCGACAAACAGCGGATCACTTGCACTGACGAGGAGCTCCGCCACGTCAATCGCGAACGGGCGGAACCGTCGATCGAAACGATCCTGATCGACGAAATCTCGGAGATCAGACGAGATGTCGACAAGTCTCAAGCAGGTTTCGAACGGATCGGCTACGCGTTCGCAGCGTTCGGGCTCGTGTTCTCGTTCATGATCGTTCCGTTCGTGCTGGCAGGCGTGCTCTTCACCCCCATTGCCGGCGGATCGTTCCTTTCGGCCGGTCTCTGTTGGTACGGGTTCGTGATGTTCTACAGAATGGAGCGAGGGACGCTCGATGTCCTCGAAATCCGGGCCAACGACGACTGGTACCGGTTCTTCACTCGGCAGGAGAGTGCTGCGTTCGACGAGATCCTGTCCCGTCTTCCCGACGACGTCGTGAACGGGTCCATCGCTCTGGATCGCGCCGGTCAGTAGCTGTCACCGATCGACGGAAGCTGCCGGACACCGGCGTGTCGAAACCGAGATAGGGGCTGCTCTGCTACCGACGACAGTGACGCAGTGGGTCGAGAACCCGACCGGCGGGCGCGACAGAGGACCGATAGCGCTCGCCCGCGCGTGGCTCGAAGTGTTGGTGCGTCCACGCCGGTTTTTCGCGGCGGGGGTCGCACCGGGCGATCAGGCTCCTGGACTGGTGTTCGTGATGGCCGTAGTCGCCATCGAGGAGGCGACTCGCTTCGCGCTCGTCCCCAGCGCATACCCAGTCGTCGCGGATCAGGAACTCGTCTCGGGCGTCGTGGCGCTCGTCGTCGCGACCGGGTTCGTCGCGCCGCTCGCGCTCCACTTCGCGGCCGCGATCGCGACTCTCGGACTCGTCCCGCTCGTCGAGGATCGCGCCGGTGTCAGCGAGACGGTGCAGGTGATCGCCTACGCGACCGCACCCTGCGTTCTCGCCGGCGTACCCTTCCCTCCACTCCAGGTCGTCTGCACAGCCTACGGTGCCGTGTTGCTCGTCGTCGGGATCGCCGAAGTACACGGGACGAGCCTCGTTCGCGCGGCGGTCGCAGGGGCGCTCCCCGCAGCGTTCGTCTTCGGTTACGCCTACACGTTCCGCGGATTTGCAGCCATCGAAGCGCTCGGCGTGCTCGGCTGATCACGCCGCGCCGTCGTCCTCGTTCGTGACTTCGACCTCGATCGCGTTCGGCAGATACGCGTTGGCGGCGTATCCACCCTCGTTCCAGGGGAACTGGCCGCTCTCGACAGCGTCGAGTCCGTCCTCCGGTGTTCCGATGGACGCCGGCTGCACCCGTCCGCGCTCGTCGGTCGCGCGCGAGGCAAGGGTGTAGGTTCCCGGCTCCGGCTCCCAGTCGTACTCGAACAGCCGCCACGCACCGGCGTAGTCGGGGCCGAACAGCTCCGCGTCGTGCCACGTCTCGCCTCCGTTAGTGGATATCTCGACACCCGCGATCTCGTCGTCGCCCGCCCACGCGACGCCGCGCACCGTGACCCCGTCCTCGTCGTTCTCTCCGCCCTCGTGAGGCGTGACAGGCTCCTCGCCGGTCGGCCGACCGATCAGCGACATCACGGTTTCGTCGAAGGTGTAGGGGTGATCGACCGCCGAGGGTTCGAGCTGGTCCCACGTATCGGCCGTCGGAACGGTGTCGGCGTGTTCCGGGGTCGCGCCCGCGGGATGGATACGGTAGTCGTCCTGCTGCCACCGGGCGTGAGTCCCGGGCCGGTCGAGCGAGCCCTCGGTGACCATTCCATCCATCACGCGCAGTTCGGACAGCCACTTCACGCTGTTCACGCCGTACCATCCCGGTACAACGAGCCGCACCGGATGGCCGTGCTCCGTGGGGAGCGCCTCGCCGTTCATTCCGTGGGCGAGGAGGCAATCGTCGAGTGCCTTCGAGAGCGGGATCGATCGGGCGAACGTCTCCTCCTCGGTGCCGTCGTCGCCGATCGCGGTGAGCCAGCGATCCTCGTCGTTCGTCGGGTCGTTCGCCGTCCCGCTGTCCGCGTCGCCCACTGCCTCGCCCGTATCGAGACCGGCCGCTCGCAGCACCGACCGCACCGGCGTCCCGGTCCAGACGGCGGTCCCGACTGCCTCACAGTCCCACTGGACGCTCCCCGTCTCGGGGTCGTGCTGGCCGCGGCCGTTGCCCGCACACTCCATCGTGTGTGCGACAGCGACCGTGGGAAGGTCCTCGACGATGTCGGTGAGGGAGAGTTCGGCCTCGTCTCCCGCCGTTCCGGCGACGTCGATCGTCCACGCGTCGGCGTCGCCATCGGGCATCGGGTTCCGGTGGCAGACGAAATGCTCCTCGATCGGCGTCAGCCAGTTCGCGAACGTCTCCCGGCTCGCCGCCCCCACGACGGTGTAACGGTCGGCCTCGTCGCGGGCCTCGCTCGCGCCCGGTTTGCGGTCGAGGATCGCATCGATCTCTTCGCGTCGTCCCTCGCGTGTTTCGCTCATACGGGCCAGTCGTGCGGATTCCGCATAACCGTTTCCCGCTCGTGTCGATACCACGGACTAGCGAACGTCATCGTCACTGACTCTCCGGCGGTCCGACGTCAGGGGTTCGTCTGCCCGTCCACGGCGATGACGGCTAGCTGACCGACGACGACGCTGATACCCATCGCCACCGGGAGCAGAACGATGACGACGAACAGTCCGAGCAGGAGCGTCAGGAAGGCCAGATCGATCTGGACGTCGAGCGGCAGCGACGCCGTGTTGGTCCAGACGATCACGAGAGCGAGGCAAAGCGAGAGTAGTGTGCCGATCAGCCCCGCTGCACCGGCGTCGACGAACTCCTTTTGAAACCGATCGCTCAGCAGGGCTCCGACGAGGCCGGCGACGGCGGGTGTCGCGAGATAGAGATACGTCGGGGGCTGGATGGCGACGAGCAGAACGACGAAGACGGCCGCCTGTGCGAGACCGCCGAGTAGTGGAACGGTTCGCCCCATTCTCGACAGCTATACTGGCAGAACAAATAAGTGTTTCCATAGTTCACACCACGAGTGACGTTCGAGTACGTCTCGTTCGGTCGTGACAGTCGGAGGCCCCGTTCGCTGCCGCCAAGTCGGAGGGTTAACCCTCCGGGTGAGCGTAGCGTTGGCGTGCTCAACCTGAACATCGACGAGTTCATGCTCGAACTCAAGGACGGCGCGCTCAAGAACGTGGGTCCCGCGAACAAGTCCGCGGAAGCGAAATTGTTCGATGTCGCCTCGGCGGAGGCGCGCGCGTTCGGCGACAAGCGCGTGAAGCTCGTGTTCGAAGACGACGAGGGCAACGAGGTCCAGGTCGCGCTGTTTCCCGACGATGCGAGCCAGGTTGCGCGTGATATCGAGGCACTCGAAGACGACAGTCCGGTGTTCGAGTAAGCGTCCGCGTTTCGACAACCGTTTTAGTCCCCGGCCGTTCGGTCCGGTAATGGGTAGTTGTATCATCTGCGGCACCTCCGTCGACGGCCACATCTGTGGGAGTCACGAGGAGGACGTCGTTTTCGAGTTCGAAGGATCGCGCGCAAATCAGCTCACCCCCGGTCGCTTCTACCGCGGCTCCGTCGACGGCTTCGCCGAGTTCGGCGTGTTCGTCGATGTCGGTGACAGCGTCACCGGCTTGCTCCACCGGAGCGAGCTCGACACCCGGCTCGAAAGTCTCGACTGGGATTCGGGCGAGACCGTCTACGTCCAGGTCACCGACGTTCACGACAACGGCAACGTCGATCTCGCGTGGTCGATCCGTCAGAAACCGTCGGATTTCCGCGGCGAGCTCGTCGACGACCCCGAGGGCGACCGGCTCGCTGAGGCAGAGGCCGACTCCGAATCCGGGGCGGCGGAGGCGACCGACCCAAATGAGCGCGCGGCCGCCGAGTCGGCGGCCGAACCCGTGACCGACATCGGTACCGCGGACGAGCCCGACACGGACGAGACCACCGGAGCGCGGACCGATGGCGACGCCTCGGTAAACGACGACGACACCCGGACGGCCGTCCCGTCCGAGGCGGGAAGCGCGTCGCTGGTCGAGTCCGAACGCGAGCGCGTCCCGATCGCGGATCTCGATTCCCGCGTCGGTGATCACGTCCGTATCGAGGGCACGGTCGTGAGCGTTCGTCAGACCGGCGGCCCGACGGTGTTCGAACTCCGCGACGAATCCGGTACGGTGGACTGTGCGGCGTTCGAGGAAGCGGGCGTCCGCGCGTACCCTGACGTCGAGACGGATGCGGTCGTCGCCATCGATGGCGAGGTCGAACGCCACCGCGACGATCTCCAGGTCGAGACTGCGGGGCTCGCAGTGCTCGACGGTGAGGAGCGGGATGCGGTCACCACCCGACTCGAAGACGCACTCGCCGAGCAGGCTGCGCCCGACACGATCGAACCGCTGGCCGACGATCCCGCGATCGACGATCTCAGCGAAGAGATTCACGACCTCGCGGGGCTGATCCGGCGGGCGGTGCTCGAATCCCGGCCCGTCGTCGTGCGTCACGACGCGAGCGTCGACGGCTACGTCGCGGGTGCGGCGATCGAGCGCGCCACGCTGCCCTTGGTGCGCGAGGAGCACGCCCGTGACGACGCCGAGTACCACTACTTCGACCGCCGGCCGGTCGAGGACGGGATCTACGACATGGATGCCGCGACGCGCGACGTCACGTCGATGCTCGACGCCAACGAGCGCCACGACGAGAAGTTCCCGCTGTTCGTGTTCTGCGGCGTCGGGAGCGCCCAGTCGCGCGACGGCCTCTCGCTGCTCTCGATCTACGGGACCGAGCGGGCAGCGATCGGCGCTCGCGCACTCGACGCGGACGATCTCGCGGCACACGTCACGCCCGCCGACCGCGACGCCGGGACAGCCACGACGACCGCGACCGCGCTCGCGGCGAACGTCGCGGCAGGAGTTAACGCCGACGTTCGCGACGATCTCGTTGGTCTCCCTGCGGTGAGCTACTGGGAGGACGCACCCGACGCGTACGCCGACCTCGCGAGCGAGGCGGGTGCCGACGCCGACCGGACGCGCGACGTCCGCGAGGCGATCGCACTGGTGGCGAACTACCAGGCCTACGAGGACAAGCGCGAGCTGATCGCCGACCTGCTGTTCGACGGCAGTGAGTCGCTCGCAGAGCGCCTCGCGACTCAGTTCCGCGAGAAGCTCGACGCGGCGATCGAGACTGCCGAGGCTCATCTCGACCACCGGGAGGCCGATGGCGTCACCGTGGCGGTGCTCGACACCGACGCGTTCACCCACCGCTACGACTTCCCGCCGACCGACCTGCTGTGTGACGAACTCCATCGCCGGACCCGCGAGGACACACCTGTGCTCCTCGGGCTCGGCGAGGACGAACTCCTGCTTCGACACACCGGCGATCTCGATCTCGATAGCGTGGCCGATGTGGTCGCCGAGCGCGCCCCCGAAGCGGGTGTGACTCCGCGAGCGGCCCGTGACGACCGGATCGAATTCTTGCTCGGCGAGCGCGACGCCGTGCTCGATGCCGCGGTCGCAGCAGTCGGCGAGCAGTTCGGCTGATTTTGCGGTTGTAGCGGTTGCTGGGCGGTGCGGTTCCTGGTGTCTCGACGAGCGTAGCGAGTCGAGGCTCTGGAGAGCTTTGCTCTCCTGGCGGATGAAGGGCGAGGCCCGCTCTGCGGGCCGAGGGCTTCGACGGTGCTGTGCGGTCGTGGTGCGTAGAGTGCCAGTGACCCCACCGCGAGCGAGGCCGTAGGCCGAGCGAGCGGGTGTTTTTGGTCCAGATTTTTACGAGGGGTTGAGCGCGCGAGCGGAGCGAGCGCGCGAACCCCCGAAGTAAAAAGGTGGGTGTTTAGGCGTTGCCTTCGACCGAGATGTCGGCGTGGAGCTCCTCGCGGAGCGCCGCATGGACGTGACAGATGTCCTCGCCGCGCTCGACGAGTTCGTCCTCGTCGCCAGCGATGTCGGCCTCGACGCGGATGTCGAACCGGATGGCCGAGAGATCGTCATCGTCGTCGAGGTCGGCCTCGGCGTCGATCTCGATTTTCCCGAGGTCGTCGTAGTCGCGCTGCTGGGCCCCGACGCGGAAGGCCGGAATGTAACAGGAGGCGTAGTCGGCGACGAGCGTGGCGTTCGGGTTCGGTCCCTCTTCGTCGGTGGCGTCGACGGTGAGTTCGAAGCCGCCGACGCGGCTTCGGGTGACGAATCCCTCCTCGGACGTGCTACTGACTTCGATATCTGCCATTGCGATCGGATCGACGACCGCCACGCCCCTAAGCATTGCCCACTCGTGTGTCGAGGCTGCCATCGCGGTCGAGTGCTCGCCGGAACGATCGACAACGAGTCGTCGTTTCGGTCCCGATCTCAGAGCTCGAAGGAACCGTCGTCGTCGAGCACGTGAACCTCGGAGTCGGGTGCGCGCTCGCCGACCGCATCGACGAACTCCTGGGGATCGGCTTCGAGCGGCGGCATCGTGTCGTAGTGCATCGGGAAGACGTGATCCGCATCGAGCCACTCGGCCGCGATCGAGGCCTGCCAGATGCCCATCGTGTAGTGATCGCCGATCGGGAGCGCGACCGCGTCGGGCTGGAGGTACGGCGCGATCACGTCTTTCATCTCCGACATCAGTCCGGTGTCGCCAGCGTGGTAGAACGCGGTGCCGGTGCCGTCGGGGCCCGGCTGCTCGTCGCTCACGACGAATCCCGCAGGATTGCCGAGTTCGTACTCGTAGTCGAGATCGACGCCGCTGGTGTGGTCGGCCCGATGCATCGTGACGTGGGCGTCACCGCACTCGACCGTACCGCCGATGTTCATGCCGACGGTGTCATCCGCGCCCATCTCGTTTTCCACATAGGCCGCGACCTCGACCGGCGCGACGATCGTCGAATCGGTGAACTCGCCCGCGTGGGCGATGTGATCCGAGTGGGCGTGGGTCAGAAGGACGTAGTCGGGCGTCTCGATGTCCGCGGGCTCCATCGAGGTGTGCGGATTATCGAAAAACGGGTCGATCAGCAGGCTGGTGTCGCCGACTTCAACGAACCACGTCGAGTGACCGTGCCAGGTGAGTTCCATTGCATCTCGTCGTACTCGCGTCGCGTACTTAGTTGTGTAGGCGGCCGTGCGAAAGAGAGGCAATAGCGCGTTCGTGTACGTTTATCCGACGTGGCGACGACACCCGAGCATGCACCGCGTACGATTCCGTGATCCGGACGGCGAGCTCCGTACTGGCGAGTGGCTTGCGGACGAAGCGACGATCAGCGCGAACGCCGGGCCGACAGGGCGCGTCGCGTTCCCCGACGACACGTTCTCGCCCGAGGAAGTCGACGTGCTCGCGCCAGCGGAGCCAACGAAGATCGTTTGTGTGGGATTGAACTACGAGGACCACGCTGCCGAACAAGGAAAGGAGCTCCCCGACCGTCCGCTGCTCTTCCTGAAGGGACCAAACACCGTCGCGAGCCACGAACAGACGGTAGAACTGCTTGCCGGGAAGGAACGTATCGAGTACGAAGCCGAGCTCGGCGTCGTGATCGGTCGGGAGTGCCGGGGCGTCGATGTCGACGACGCGATGGACGTCGTTGCTGGGTTCACCTGCGTGAACGATCTCTCGAACCGCGACGACCAGCGGATCGAGCAGAACTGGGTCCGTGGGAAGGCGTTCGACGGGGCCGCGCCGATGGGACCCGTGCTCGCGACGCCCGACGAAGTTCCCGCCGACGCCGCGATCGAACTCCGCCTGAATGGCGAGACGAAACAGCGCTCCTCGCGCGAGAAGTTCATCTTCTCGGTGCCCGAACTGATCGCGGAGATCACGACGTACATGACCCTCGAACCCGGCGACGTGATCTCGACTGGCACGCCCGCTGGCGTCGGCCCGCTCGCCGACGGTGACGAGATCGAAGTCGAGATCGAAGGGATCGGCACGCTCTCGCACTCGGTCACGATCCCCTGAGCCACGCCGACGATCCAGAGTCGGCCACGAACTCGGTCGGTGCGGATGCCAATCCCTAAGATTAGGCTTGCCTAACGCGCGCCGTACATGGAACTCACGCGCCGGGACGCGCTCGCGGCGCTCGCCGGCGGCAGCGTCGTCGGTGGCGGTGGAGCGGCGGCGATCGGACGGAACGGAGAAGCGACGAGTGGGGCGCAAACGGAGACGGACGACGGATCGTCGAACGTGGCGGATGCGTCGTTTTCGGCGGTGCGTGACCCTCTCGTCGCGGTCGCGCACGTCGTCTACCCCGACGAGATCACGGGGATCGAGACGTTCGTCGAAACCTACGCACTCGGGCGTATCGAGGAGCGAGCTGAGTATCGAAACGGTGTCGAACGGGCGGTCGCCGCGATGGACGACCGCGCGGAATCGTGGTACGGCGGGCGATACGCGAGCCTCGACGCCGAGACTCGGGACGCGGTGCTGCGCGAGATGGGGACCGACACCGCCGATCCCGTTCCTGATGGGTCGGCCGCCGAACGGGTGCGGTACTACGTGGTGAACGAGCTGCTATACGCGCTCTACACCTCGCCCGCGGGCGGGGAGCTCGTCGGGATCGAGAACCCTCAGGGCCATCCCGGCGGGCACGAGAGCTACCAGCACGGACCACGATGAGCGATGCGGACCGGACGCCCTCGGACGCGCCCGACGTCTGCGTGATCGGGGCGGGCCCCGCGGGCGCGCTCTGCGCTCATCGACTTGCCGAGCGCGGTCACGACGTCGTGATCCTCGAAGCGGGGCCCCGCTTTTCGTTCGAAGATCGCCCCGAGCGAATGGAGCGCGCGATCCGGCCTGGCGACGACGACCGGAGCGTCTGGGACATGGGCGGCGAGCGCGACGCCTACGCCTCGACCGGCCCGCGGTCGTACCCGCTGAACCGTTCGCGGGTGAAGGGCGTCGGCGGGACGAGCCTCCACTGGCAGGGGATGGTGATGCGCCTCCACGAGGCCGACTTCGAGCGACGGAGCCGCGACGGCGTCGCCGCGGACTGGCCCATCGACTACGCCGACCTCCGGCCGTACTACGCGGCCGCCGAGCGCGCGTTCGGCGTGGCGGGGGCCGTCGACAACCCGTTCGCGCCGCCGCGCGAGGAGCCGTACCCCCTCCCGGCGTTCCCGCCCTCCTACAGCGACTCGATCTTCGCCGAGGCGTGTGAGGAGCTCGAAATCACCACCCACTCGGTACCGAACGCACGCAACTCCGAGCCCTACGACGGCCGGTCGGCCTGTGTCGGCTACGGCACCTGTAAACCCGTCTGCGCCTCGGGGGCGAAGTACGACGCGACCGTCCACATCCGGAAGGCCGAGGCGGCGGGTGTGCGCGTCATCGACCGTGCTCCGGTCCAGCGCCTCGAAACGGACGGCAAGGGACGAGTGACGCGCGCGGTGTACGCGACGCCCGACGGCGAACACAGCCAGGAGGCACGCCGGTTCGTGATCGCCTGCGGCGGCGTCGAGACGCCTCGCCTCCTCCTGCTCTCTGATTCCTCGGACCATCCCGATGGACTCGCCAATTCGAGCGGTCTCGTGGGCCGGTACTTCACCGAACACTGCTTCGCGGGCGTCGGCGGCCGGCTCGATCGGGCGACCCGCCAGAAGCACGTCGGGTTCAACACCACCGAGAGCCACCAGTTCTACGACGCCGAGGGAACGAACCCGATCAAGCTCGAGTTCTTCAACTACGCCGGCCCGTCGCCCGTCGAGACGGCGCTCTCGGGGGACGAATGGGGCGACGCGCTCCTCGACTCGCTCCGGGACGCCTACGGAACCCACGTCACCGTCGGCGGGCTGATCGGCCAAGTGCCACGAAAGGAAAACCGCGTGACGCTCGATCGCACGAAAACCGACGATCACGGCAATCCGGTGCCCGACGTCCGGTGGTCGATCGGCGACCGTACGAAAAAAAGCATCCGGCGGGCGAACTGTATCCAGCGATCGATCCTCGACGAACTCGGGGCCGAAATCGAGTGGACCGTCGGCCCCGAGAACACCGGGCCGGCGTTCCATCACATGGGCACCACACGGATGGGGACCGATCCGGCATCGAGCGTCGTAGACCCGGAACTACGGACCCACGACGTCGAGAATCTCCACGTCGCCTCCAGCAGCGTGTTCGTCACCGGCGGCGCGATGAACCCCACGCTCACCATCGCCGCACTCGCGCTGAAGGCGGCCGACCACGTCGATGTGGCGCTCTGAGGTGCGGTTGCGGTGGCGCGGCGGTCGACAGTGGCTTCGGGACAACGCTTTTGTCCCTGGTTCGTGAGAGTGCTAACAGAGGTCGACCGATGACCACCCAATTCGTTTTCTGACCGGGCCGCCGCTTCCCGACCTGTCGTTGGTTCGACAGCGTCGGCTGGCGGCTCCGTCATCGAGCGCTCGGTGACCGCCGAGCCGGCCGTATCGCTCATAGACGACACACCATCACTACACATGACAGACACGAACGCAATCGTTGCACAGCGCGTCGATAGCGGCACGCCCGCGACCGACGAAATACGAGCGCTCGCCACAGCCGCCGGCTACACGATCGTCGAGGAGGTGACGCAGGTTCGAGCCGAGGACCCCGGGACGCATCTCGGCAGCGGGAAAGTCGAACAGCTCGCGGCCCGGGTCACCGAAACGGGGGCCGAGGTCGTCATCGTCGATGGCGAACTCACGCCATCGCAAAGTCACGGACTCCAAGAATCGCTACCGGACGGAACCCGCGTCCACGACCGCTACCGACTGGTCCTCGACGTGTTCGGCGATCAGGCAGGCACGAGGCGGGCACAGCTCCAGGTCGAGCTGGCGCGACTCCGCTACGACCTCCCACGGATGCGGGAGACGGCCGACGCGGGCTGGTTCAACAAACGCGCCGAGAAGGGATCGCCGCTGTACGACGCCGAAGACCGGATCGATCGGCTCGAAACCAAGCTCGACGACCTCCCCGACCCCGCCGAGGAGTTCCGCAAGCGCCGGCGCGAGGAGGGGTTCGATCTCGTGACGATCGCGGGCTACACCAACGCCGGCAAGTCGACGCTGCTCCACCGCCTCGCGGACGAGTTGACGCTCGCGGACACCGAGCCGGACCACGCGGACCGCGACGCGACGGCAACGATCGAAAATCGGCTGTTCGAGACCCTCGAAACCACCACGCGACGGGCGACGCTCGACGGCCGTCCCGTCCTGCTGACCGACACGGTGGGGTTCGTCGCGGACCTCCCCCACTGGCTGGTCGAATCGTTCAGCGCCACGCTCTCGGAGGCTGCGGCGGCCGATCGCGTGGTGTTGGTTGCCGACGCGAGCGACCCGCCCGACGAACTCCGCGAGAAGCTCCGTGTCTCGCTCGACGTGCTCGATGCGCAGGACGTTCCGCGCGAGGCGATCGTGACCGCTCTCAACAAGATCGATCTGCTCGACGCCGAGGAGCGCGAGGAGCGGCTGGCGGCCGCGGCCGACGTTGCCCCGTCACCGCTGCCGATCAGCGTCCAAGAGGGCACGAACCTCGATCGACTGGTAGGACGGATCGAGGACGGACTGCCGACCGAACGCACCACGGTCGCAATGGCGAACGTCGACGAGGCAATGAGCGTCGTGTCGTGGCTCTACGATCACGCGAACGTCGCCGACGTGAGCTACGGGGCGGCGGGTGATCGGGTTACGGTCGCGTTCGCGGCGCGGCCGTCGGTCGTCGAGCGGGCGCGAGCGAAGGCGGCGGCCGTCGGCGGTGTCGATGACTGATTGGGGGTCGATCGACATCGAAAGCACGTGATCGAAGAGAGCGCGTGAGTCGGCGAGAGTGCGCGAATCGGCGACGGAGACCGGGAGTCAGGCGGTCGGGGTGCTACTGGAACGCGCCCGCGACGAGCAGCGGGAAGACGAGCGTCGCCTCGGCCTCGACCTGGGTGTAGTTGGTGTCGGCCTCCTTGATCTTCCCCCACGACACCGCCTCGTCGGGGGGCGCACCCGAGAGCGAGCCGTCGCCCTCCATCCCCGTCGAGATGTAGACCGCGTAGTCGGCTCCGCCCCGGAAGAGGTTGGTCATGATCGCGTGGTGTTTGGGGACGCCGTCGCCGACCGCGATCAGCCCGGTCGTGTCGGCGGCCAGTCCGCCGTCGATGAGGCGCTCGTAGTCGTCGAGCAGCGTGATATCGATGTCGGCGTCGTGCTGCTGGCGATAGAAGTAGAGGAAGTTGCCCACCTCGGCGTCGGTCAGCGCCGGGCAGTAGACGGGAACGTCGTTGTCGGCGGCCTGTTTCAACACCGAGTTCTCGTCGTCGAGGGTCGCCCCGAGCTCGCGCGCGAACGCCGTCGGCGTCCGCAGCGACTCGTCGGCGAAGAAGTCCTCAAAGAAGTCATACAGGTACTCCTCCAGCCAGACGTACCGATCGGAGGGTACGAAGATGTTGCCGAGTCGGTTGATCCCGCGCTCGCGGAGTGCGGCCTCGTCGGCGTCCCACTCGCCCATTTTGAACGGTTTGGCCGTCTTGATGACGTCCTCGGTCAGCCCGCCGGAGGTGGTGATGAGCACGTCGACGTGACCCTCGCGGACGAGCGCCGCGACGACCTCGCGCAGCCCCGAGGAGATGATGTTCGACGTGCAGGTGAGGTAGATCGTCGCGTCGGCCGCTCGCATCTGCTCGGCGATGTCAATGGCCTCGGCGAGCTGGCTCGCCTGAAACCCCGTCGTGGCGTACGACTCCAACAGCTCCCCGAAATCGAACCCGTCGCGGAACTCGTAGCCGTGTACGTCCGGCGTCGAAAGCTCCTCGTCGCTGCCGGGAACGACGTTCTCGTGTGAATCTGCCTCGTCCATACCACCGATAGACCGAGGCGGGGTTTGAATCGCTCGAAACGGACGCTCGCGGCGTCGGCTGGGTGTTCGCGAATCGAGTTCACCCTCGCTTGGACTGGCGGTGTCGCGGTAGCGGCTACGCGCCGCCGTAGACAGGGAAGAGTTCAAATAGGACGAACGAGGCGGCCGCCGACAGCGACGGGGTCATGATCCAGAGCATGATCACGCGTCCCGTCGTCGCGGGGTCGAACAAGTCGTTGGCAGAGAGTTCGTCGGGTTCTTCCTCACCGATGCCCGGTACGCTCTCCGTGCCGGCGACGCCACCGTTCGCGGTATCGTCGGTGGCGTCACCAGCCACGTCGCCGGCAGCGGTCTCGGCAGGTGCGTCGGCGGCGAGCGCGTTCGTCGAGATGGTCGTCGTTTCCTCGCTACCCTGGATGGCGGCCGTCGCCGCGGTGGCGACGGTGGTCGTGCGGGTCGCCCGTCCCCAGCCGAGACCGACGATACACATCGTCGCGCTGACCGCGAGACTCGCCGGAATCCCGAGTTCGGAGAGCACGGTGATGATCGTGGCGCTCACGATGGCGACCACGAGGGACGCGAGCAGCGGGAGATCGGTGAGATCGTTGCCGACGGTGTCGAGGGTGCGTCGCGCGATCGTGAACGAGCCGAGACCGATGGCCACCGCCGCGAGGACGACACCTTGAGTGATACTGATCGCGCCACCGCCGACGAGCGGCGCGACCGCGTTCGCGGTGTTCGACGCACCCGCGCTAAAGGCCATGTAGCAGCTGATCGCGAGTACGACCGCGCTCCAGAACCCCTCCTTTCGGGTGGTGTCCTCGGCCAGGCGCGGGAGCGGAATCGAACCTGAGCGATCGATCACGAACAGCGCGCCGTCGGAACGATCGATCCCGAACCACGCGTCGAGATAGGGGTAGAGGTAGCGGCCGACGACCGCACAGATCCAAAAGGCGAGCACCGGGGCGACGATCCACGCGGAGACGATCTCGAACATCACGGCGTAATCGAGGCTCCCGCTCGCCACGCCGAGCCCCGCGATCGCGCCGACCGCGGTCATCGAGGTCGAGGCAGGAACTCCAAAGAGGTTCGAGATCAACAGCGCGAGCCCGACGAAAAAGAGCACGCCGACGCTCGCCGCGAGCGTGAACTGATCGGCGGGGACGATCCGACCACCCATCGTCTCGATGACCTCCGTGCCGACCGTCGCCCCGCCGAGCAGCGCAAATCCCGTAAACAGCGCGGCAGCGCCGGTCTTCGAGACGAGTCGACTCCCCACCGCGGGGCCGAACGCGACCCCCGTCGAGGAGCCGCCGATGTTGAACCCGACGAAGACCGCGACCGCAAGCCCAATGATAAGAACGGCAGCAACCATGAATAACTTATTGAGCCCTTCAGACTAAATAGTGCCGCTTTCGACTCACGCCCGCACCCGCCTCCACGGTCGTCAACGTCCGCCGCGGTCGTCGCGTCACCCGAACACAGTCGACCGCGGGCTGTGGCCGTGTGAGCACGCTTAAGCCCCGGCGACCGTTCGTCCCGGTATGCAGACACGCGATCTCTCCGAGCACGCCGTCTACAGGGCCGGCGAGGGGAGTGAGGAGGTCGCACGCGAGCTGGGACTCGATCCCGACGACCTCGTGAAGCTCTCCTCGAACGAGAACCCGCACGGTCCGAGTCCGGCAGCGATGACGGCGATCAGTGAGGCCGCAAGCGAGGTCCACGTCTATCCCAAATCGGCCCACTCCGATCTCGTCGCCGCGATCGCCGACCAGTGGGAGGTCGCGCCGGCCCAGGTGTGGCTCGCCAACGGTGGCGACGGCGCGCTGGATTACCTCTCACGCGCGCTGCTCGATCCCGGCGCGGCGGTGCTCGTTCCCGAGCCCGGTTTCGCCTACTACGGGATGAGCGCGCGCTATCACCACGGCCAGGTTCGCAGCTATTCGCTTCGGACCGAGGACGGGTTCACCCAGAGCGCCGACGCGGTGCTCGATGTCTACGACGGCGAGCGGATCGTCTACCTCACCAGCCCGCACAACCCGACCGGCACGACGGTGGACCTCGCGGCCGTCGAACGGATCGCCGCGGAAACGAACGAGGACACGCTCGTGGTCGTCGACGAGGCCTACGGCGAGTTCGCCGAAACCCCCAGTGCCGTCCGATTGGTCGAAGGACGTGAGGGATGGGACGCCCGCGAGGATATCGCGGTGCTTCGCACCTTCTCGAAGGCCTACGGTCTCGCGGGGCTCCGACTCGGCTACGCCGTCGTGCCCGAACCCTGGGCCGACGCCTACACACGGGTGAACACGCCGTTCGCAGCGAGCACGGTCGCCTGTCGCGCCGGCCTCGCCGCGCTCGACGACCGCGAGCACGTCGAGCGCACCGTCGAGTCGGCGGTGTGGGCGCGCGAGTATCTCGACAGCGAACTGGATGCCCGAACCCACGCGAGCGAGGGCAACTTCGTACTCGCTGAGGTGGGGGATGCGAGCGCGGTTGCGAGCGCAGCCCAACGCCGTGGCGTGATCGTCCGGGACTGTACGAGTTTCGGCCTCCCCGAGTGTATCCGAATCTCGTGTGGAACCCGCGCCGAGACCGAGCGCGCGGTCTCCGTGCTGAACGAGGTGCTCGCGGGGTGAGAGTCGCCGTCACCGGAACGCCGGGCACCGGCAAGACGACCGCGACCGACCGGCTCGTCGGGGACGGCGGAGACGCCGACAGCGCCCCTGAGAGTTCTGGCGGTGTCGAGGGGACTCTCGATGTCGTCCACCTGAACGAGGTGATCCGCGAAGAGGGACTGTCGACTGGCACCGACACCGATCGCGACAGTCTCGTGGCGGACCTCGACGGCGTCGAGGACTGGCTCGACGATCGTCCGACGAGCGCCGAAGTCACCCTCGTCGAATCCCACCTCGCCCACCGGCTCGACGCCGATCGCGTGGTCGTCCTCCGATGTCACCCCGAAGAACTCGAAGACCGGCTCGCCGCCCGCGGAGAGTCCGACGCCAGCGTGGCTGAAAATGCCGAGAGCGAAGCGCTCGACGTGATCCTCGCCGAGGCGGTCGAGCGCCACGGCCGCGACGCGGTGTACGAGATCGACGCAACCGATCGCACGCCCGAGGGCGTCGCCGGCGCGATTCGGGCGGTCGTCGCCGGCGAGCGCGAGCCGAGCGCCGGAACCGTCTCGTTCGTCGAGTACCTCTGACCATGTATCCCGATCAGCCATGACACTTGATGGGTACCGCTCGACCGCGGACCGGCTGCTGGAGCCGTTCGTCGGCTTCGCGGCTCGGGCGGGGCTGACGCCGAACGTCGTGAGCGTCGTCGCGTTCGTGTTCGCGGTCGCGGCGGGGGTGGCGTACGTCCTCGCGGGCGGCGAGGCGCTGTGGTATCTCGCCGGTGCGGTCTGTGTGGGACTCAACGGCTCGCTCGATCTGCTCGACGGCGCGCTCGCGCGCCGGCTCGACACCGCCTCGCGCGCGGGCGACCTGCTGGATCACGTTCTCGATCGGTACGCCGACGTCCTGCTGGTGGTCGGCCTCGCGCTCGGGATCGATCGCCCGACGCTCGGTCTCGCCGCCGTGACGGGCGTGCTGCTGACCTCGTATCTGGGCACGCAGGCCCAGGCCGTCGACCTCGATCGGGTGTACGGTGGCCTGCTCGGACGGGCCGACCGGCTCGCGCTGATCGGCATCGTGACCGGGATCGCGGCGTTCGTCCGGCCCGCGGTCGCGGGGCTGGGGCCCGTCGGCTGGCTGCTGGTCGTTTTTGCGGTCGTCGGCCATCTGACCGCACTCCAGCGACTCTACTACGCACTCCAGGCGCTCGCCGCCGAGGAGTGAGGCGGGTGGCGGACGTTTTATACGCAGGGACGGCCTTCGCTGCGATATGGTCCAGTGTGAGATGTGCGGTGCGGAGACCGATTCTCCGACGACGGTGAAGATCGAAGGCGCGGAGATCGACGTCTGTGACGACTGCGCCGAGTTCGGGACCGAAGTCCGCCAGCCCGCGTCCGAGAGCACGTCCACGAAGTACTCGACGGACTCCTCGGAGGACGGGGCGAGTGCGTCGTCCGGTGGGAGCGGATCGAGCGGTGGTGGCTCGACCTCGCGCGGACCGGACATGTTCGACGACATGGAGGAGGTCGTCCAGGACTACGACGAGCGCATCCGGAGCGCGCGCGAGGCGACCGACATGAGCCAAGAAGATCTCGCAAAGGAACTGAACGAGAAGGCGAGCCTCATCCGGAAGCTCGAACACGGCTCGATGCTGCCGAGCGACAGCGTCCAGAGCAAACTCGAACGCCGGCTCGACATCACGCTCACCGAGGGCGGCGTCGATGACACCGAGTGGGAGGGTGGCTCCGCGAGCGGCGAGTACACCCTCGGCGACGTGGTGCAGCGAAAGGACTCCTGACTCCGCATTCGGCGCGGACATCGCGAACGACCGCGGCTCGCGAACGGCGAACGTTCTGGATGGAGACCATCAACACCGGAAGCGACGATGCGATCCTCACGCGGCACGACGATAGAGTAACACGAGGACGACGATCAACACGGCCTGGATGGCCTTGTCGACGTACCCGAGCGTGCCGAAATCGGGGGCGTTCACGACGTACCACACGACGATCTGTCCGACGACGAAGAGGATTCCGAGCACGTAGAGGAGGGTGCGGCGATAGCCGTAGAGCACCCCGACGATGCCGACCGCGAACCCCGCTGCTGCGACGAGGAAGCTCCACCCGAGCGGGGAATCGATGAAGCTCACACCGAGATAGAGGTGGATGACGCCGGTGATCGCCGCGAGAACGATCCCGACCGACCGAAGCGGAGCGCCGGCAAGCGAGCCGATCCCAGTATCCGTATCGGTGCTCGTTCCCATAGTACATGCTGTGGCCTCCGGCCCGTAAACCTATCCTTCGCTCGGGCAACGATGTCCACCGTCGTGTGGGTTCCACGAGCCTCGCCGTGGACAGAAAAGAACGTGCTGGCGGCGGTTTTCGTGGACGGCGAACGGTTTTTGTCGACACATCACTCCATACTATCATGAAGTGTTCGCTCGTGGGCGCGGGCTCGGTCGCGGGGGAGTACCTCGCGGGTATCGACGACACGTCGCTGTCGCTCGCCGCCGTCTGCGACCACGACCGCGACCGTGCCGCAGCGGTCGCCGATGCCCACGACGCGACCGCCTACGGCGACGTGGCAACGCTGCTCGACCGTGAGCCGAGCCCGCTGATCGTGAACCTGACGAGCCACGCGGCCCACGCCAGCGTGACCCGGGCCGCCCTCGACGCCGGCCGCCACGTCTTCAGCGAGAAACCGCTGGCGACCGACGCCGCGGTCGCGGCCGACCTCGTCGCGCTGGCCGAACGGCGCGGTCTCGGCCTCGCCTGCGCCCCGATCAACCACCGGTGTGGCGCACAGCGGCGGGCCGCCACCATGCTGGCCGACGGGCGGACGGGGCCAGTGCGGATGGCGTCTGCCCACGCCCACGTCGGCCGGGTGACCGACTGGCACGACCGTCCGCAGTCGTTTTTCGACGTGGGACCGCTGTACGACGGCGCGGTGTACCCACTCTCGCTGCTCGTCGCGTGGTTCGGCCCCGTCGAGCGTGTTCGGAGCGCCGACGCCGCCGCGCCGTGGCCGGATCGCTCGGAAGCGGAACCCCAGAAACCGACCCACGTCGAGGCGACGCTCTCGTTCGCGGCGGGACCGTTGGTCCGACTCACCGCGAGCCTTTACGTCCCACACCGGAGTCGCGAGTTCTACGGGCTCGAACTCCACGGCGACGACGGCTCGGTGTACCTCCGGGACGCCGGTGCCCTCGTCGACGGCGACGAGGGTGTGGCGTTCGGCCGGGTCGGACGCGGGTACACGGCTGTCCCGCCACAGTCCCCCGCGGCGGACAGGAGCCACATCGACGGGCCGGCTCGGCTCGCGGCGGCCATCCGTGAGGGATGCACGCCGCGGGAAAGCGCCCGCCGGGGCGCACATGTCGTCGCCGCCTGCAACGCCATCGAGGATGTGGCCGGGGGTGCTGGAGCCGGCAGAACTGTGATCGAACCTTCCGCCGAAGCGGTGACCGGGACAGCCGCCGGAGCAGTGGTCGGGACACCTGCCGATCGGGACGAGACGATCGAGGTCGACGGCGGCGGGAGGGCCGCCCGTCGGGACGACCCGGCCGGCGGTCCGGATTTCGGAGCCGCGACGACTCGTCGGCGCGCGCCCGTCGTCCGGCCGGATCGCGCACGGACGGACGCGGCGATACGGCTGCCTTCCATCGGGTTCGGCTGTTCGCGCTACCGCGGCGACGAGTACGTCGACCGGCGGGAGTCGATCGCGACGGCGCTCGATGCGGGCTATCGGCTGCTCGACTCGGCCGAACTCTACGGGAACGAGGCGCGGATCGGCGACCTCCTCGCCGCGCCTGGCGCGCCGGATCGGTCGTCGCTCCACGTCACGAGCAAGGTGTGGAACACGAACCACGGCCACGTCGCGGAGGCCTGCGAAACGACGCTCGACGCGCTCGGTCTCGACGCGCTCGATTCGTACCTGCTCCACTGGCCCGAGGCGTGGGCGTACCAAGGGCCCCTCGAAAACCTCGCCGATCGTTCGATCGAGGCCCAAGAGAAAGCGACGTTCCCCCGCGACGCCGACGGCGAGATCGAGACCGTGGCCGTCACGCTCGAAGAGGCGTGGCGGAGTCTCGAACGTCTCGTGGATCGCGGTCTCACGCGGACGATCGGGATCTGTAACGTCTCGATGGAGCAGCTCGAATCGGTGTGTTCGCTCGCCCGCGTTCCGCCCGCGCTCGTCCAGATCGAACACCATCCACACACGCCCCGCGAGGACCTCGTGGCGTTCTGTCACCGCCGCGGCATCAGGGTTGTCGCCCACTCGCCACTCCCGGCGTCGGTGCTCACCGAGCCGGTCGTCGAGGAGATCGCCGACGAGCGCGGGCTGTCGCCGGCCCAGGTCGTGCTCGCGTGGAACGTCGGGGACGGGGTCGTTCCCATCCCGTCCAGCACGGAACCGGCGCACATCGTGGAGAACGCCGCGGCTGCCGCCGTCCGGCTCTCGCAAGCGGAGTACGACCGTCTCGACGCGCTGTCCGGGGACGGAAGCGGGGACGAGCTGGCCGGGGACGAACGGTGAGCGAAGGCAGCGGCACGCTCGGGCCGACCGTCCGACTCCGGCGGCAGTGGCTCCTGGCCGCAGTCTGTGCCGCGGTCGGGGTCGTGCTCGGCTGGGACGCGCTCCGCGAGTTCGACATGGCGATCGCCCGTCAGTGGGTGCTGCCGACGACGGCGGTGCTCGGGTTCGAACTGTGGTTTCTGACGCGTCACCTCGACCGCAACCGCACCGCAGAGGGGCGGCTCTGTGAGACGCTCGGTCCTGCGAACGCCGTGACGCTGGTGCGGGGCGGGCTGTACGCGGCGGTCGCGGGGTTCGTGTTCGTTCCGCCAACGCCGGCGGTCGCGTGGCTGCCCGGCGTCTGTTACGGCGTGGGGGCGGCGCTCGATTGGATCGACGGCCGGATCGCCACGACGATCGGACGGGTGACGCGGCTCGGGGCGACGCTCGATCACGCATTCGACACGCTCGGGTTCCTCGTCGCCCCGCTCGTGGGCGTCGTCTGGGGACGGCTTCCCGTGTGGTATCTCGCGCTCTCGTTCGCACGGTACGTCTTCAAGGCGGCACGGGCCGGGCGGCGACACCGAGGACGGCCGGTGTACGACCTCCCCGAGAGTCGGGCTCGCCGCCCGCTCGCGGCAGGCCAGATGGCGTTCATCACGCTGGCGCTGCTCCCCGTGCTCCCCGCGCCGACGGTCCACGTTGCGGCCACGCTCGCCCTCGTCCCGTCGCTCGCGGTGTTCGCCCGGGATTATCTCGTCGTCTCCGGCCGGCTTCGGACGGACGGCTCCCCGTGATCGGCGTCGGCGCGACGTACGCGCTGGTCAGAAAACGGCTGCCGCCGTACGTCGCCCGCCTCGTCGGGTAGCGTCGGCCCGGTAGTCTCGCAACCTATTTGTCCGCGGCGAGCGCCAACCGGGTATGTTCGTTCTCGTCAACCTGAAGGCGTACCCGTCCGATCCGGTCGAGATCGCCACCGTGGCGCGCGACGTCGCCGACGAGTCGGGCGTTCGGATCGCCGTTTCGCCCCAGGCCGCAGACATCGGACGAGTGGCCGAGACGGGCGTCGAGACGTGGGCCCAACACGTTTCGCCCGTCGAACACGGCAGCCACACCGGAAGCACGCTCGCCGAGGCGGTCGCGGACGCGGGCGCGGTCGGCACACTCCTGAACCACTCCGAGCGCCGGCTGCGGCTCGCCGACATCGACGGCGCGCTCGATGCGGCCGACCGCGCCGGGCTCGAAACCATCGTCTGTGCGAACAACCCCGACCAGATCGGCGCGGCGGCGGCGCTCGGGCCCGATGGCGTGGCTGTCGAACCACCCGCACTCATCGGCGGCGACGTTTCGGTGAGTCAGGCCGATCCCGGGATCGTGGAGAACGCGGTCGCGGCCGCCGCGGCAGTCGACGATTCCGTGGACGTGCTCTGTGGCGCAGGCATCTCCGCGGGCGAGGACCTCGCGGCCGCCGGTGACCTCGGCGCGTCCGGCGTTCTGCTCGCGAGCGGCGTGGCGAAGGCCGACGATCCGCGGGCGGCACTCACCGATCTGGTCGAACCGCTCGCATAGGGTTCGCCGTCTACTCCTCGATCGTACGGCGTGTCCTCCGAGTAACAACATGATTGATAACGTTGGTGTGCGATGGTGCTGCACATGGCAGCACACAACCTGCCCGATTACGAGGCCGCGCGCGAGGAGTTCGCGTGGGGCGACATCTACGCTGAGGCCGACTGGGACGCACCCGACGAACTGAACGTCGGCCACGAGGTCTGCGACCGATACGCCGACGGTACTGGGCGAGTTGCACTCCAGTACGCCGGCACCGACGGCGAGCGCGAGACGGTGACGTTCGACGAACTCGCGGAGCGGTCGAACCGGTTCGCGAACGTGCTCGAAAACGAGGGCGTCGAGCGGGGCGATCGGGTGTTCACGTACATGCCCCGAATTCCCGCCCACTACGTCGCGCTGATCGGCACCCTGAAGCACGGGGCGGTGTTCGGCGGCGTCAACGAGCGCTTCGGTCCCGACGGTATCGCCTACCGGCTCGACGACTGCGACGCGACCGCCGTGCTGACGACCGCAGCCAACCGCGACACCGTCGAGCGCGCGCTCGACGACGCCCCCTCCGTGGCGACGGTCATCACGGTCGATCGGGACGACGGCGAGGGAGACGGCAGTGCTGGTGGGAACGAAGACGCCATCGCCGACGGCGACGTAGGGTACGCCGACGCAATGGCCGCCGCGAGCGCGGAGTACGAGACGGTCCGAACGAACGGGGAGGACGACGCGCTGCTCTACTACACCAGCGGCACCACGGGCCCCGCGAAGGGCGTCCGCCACAAACACCGGTGGGTCGCCGGGGTCGCGGCCACCCAGCGGTTCGCGGTCGATCTCACCGACGACGACCTGTACTGGTCGACCGCCGATCTCGGCTGGCTGACCGGCCCGATCAACGTCCTCGGGGCGTGGTTCTGGGGTACGAGCCAGTTCACCTACGAGGGCGAGTTCGATCCCGAGGAGTGGGCCACCCTGCTCGACGAGTTCCCGATCTCCGTCCTTTTCAGCGTGCCGACGGCCTACCGAATGCTCCGGACGAACGAGGGCCTGCTCGACGGCGTGGATCTCGACCTCCGCCACGCGCTCTCGATCGGCGAACCACTCTCCGCTGGCGTGGTCGAGTGGGGCGAGGACGCCCTCGGCGTCACGATCCTCGACACCTACGGCCAGACTGAAACGGGGAACATGGTCATCAACAACTACCCGACGATGGAGCTCCGGCCGGGGAGCATGGGCAAACCCCTGCCGGGCGTCGAGTCGACCATCGTCGATCCTGAGACCGGCGAGGTGCTTTCACCTGGTGAGACTGGCGAGATCGCCCATCGCGGCGAGTTCCCGTGCTTTTTCGCGGGCTACTGGGAGAACCAGCAGAAAACCGACGCGTGTTTCGTCGACGGATCGGATGGCGAGTGGTATCTCTCGGGCGATCTCGCGCACATGGACGAGGACGGCTACTTCTGGTTCGAGGGCCGGGCCGACGACGTGATCCTCTCGTCGGGCTACCGGATCGGTCCCTTCGAGGTCGAGTCATCGCTGGGCGAACACCCCGCAGTGACCGAGGCCGCGGTCGTCCCGAAACCCCACCGGGAGCGCGGCAACATCGTCAAGGCGTACGTCGTGCTCACCGACGACCACGACGCCAGCGACGAACTCGCCGAGGAGATGAAGACCCACGTCCGCGAGGAGCTCTCGGCCCACGAGTACCCGCGGGAAGTGGAGTTCGTCGACGATCTCCCGAAGACCGTCACGGGAAAGATCCGCCGGACCGAGCTCCGCGATCAAACTGTCGACCCAACCGCGGGCGACTGATCGCCGCTCGCCGTCGGGGAGAAACGACTTGTAGCTCCGGCCCCCACGGCCGGGCATGATATCGCTTGACGAGGCGGTGACGGCGCGTCTCGAATCCCACGGCGCGCGCTTCGAGGTCCTGATCGATCCCGACGCCGCGCTCGAGATCAAACGCGACGAGTTCGAGGGCGATCTGGAGGACGTGATCGCCGCCGAGGACGTCTTCGAGAACGCTTCCCGCGGGGATCGTCCTGCAGAGTCCGATGTCGAGGAGGTGTTCGGGACGACCGAACCTCTAGAGATCATCCCCGAGGTGATTCAGGAGGGTGAGATTCAGATCACCGCCGAGCAGCGCCGCGAGATGCAAGAACAGAAGCGACGACAGCTCATCAACACCATCGCGCGCAACGCCGTCAACCCACAGATGGACGGCGCGCCTCATCCGCCGGACCGGATCGAGTCCGCGCTAGAGGAGACCGACTTCCGGATCGATCCGATGGACACAGTAGAGAACCAGATCGACGAGGCGCTCGACGCGCTTCGTCCTGTGATCCCGATCCGGTTCGAGGAGGTCACGATGGCCGCCCAGATCCCCGCCGACCACGCCGGCAGCGCCCAAGCCCAGATCCGGCAGTTCGGCGACCTCGTTCGTGAGGAGTGGCAGAACGACGGCTCGTGGATCGGGGTGGTGGAGTTCCCGGCGGGCCTCCAGAACGACTTCTACGAACTCGTCAGCGAGCAGTCCAGCGGCGAGGGCGAGACCAAGAAAGTCAGGGACGAGGAGGACATCCGGACGCGGTAGCCGGCGGTGTGTTGCTTTCGACGCGAGTGTGTTGTGGATCTCTTCTCGTGGTCCCCGAAGTAATCGATGTGACGGACACGGAGCGTATGGTGAACAGTTCCTGTAACGTTGCTACGACGCGTCCGCTGTCCATCGCGTGGCGACCCTCTTCGCCGTCCAGCCACCGACGCGGCCGCACACTAACCCGAAAACGGGCGCAAGACACAGTATTACGGCACTAGCCCCGACGAAAAACACCATTTCGGCCGTCGTCGGCCATGCCAACACAGCATTCTCGATGGCGGTACCAGCAGCTGCTGCTATGGGTGCAAGTATTCCGACAGCTCCAGCGAGAACACCAGTACGGAATCCGGCGGCATCCGGTTCTGCCGAGCGTGTTGGGGCAATGAGTCCCGCGATGAACGCGCCGAAAATCATGATACCGCCCGCGAAATCCCCTTCGGAGTACGGAAACCAGTTCACGACGACTGCGAGGGGAAGTGACGCGAGTGCGCCGATCACTGCGTACCGCCATGCCGGTGGGAGAGTGTGGGTGCGAACGAGCGACGAGGACATTCGTGCTCGATAATTGGTCGAGAATCGACATATAACTGTCGACGGCTCATCCACGACGGCGACCGCATCCGATCGTGGAACGCGGAGCGTTGCCTCGAAACGGAGGCCGGGATTGAAGACGGTCGGCGGCGTACTGCAGGACGATCGACGCGATAGCGCGTCGAGCCACCACATGAAGGCCATCATCGCAAAACGGGTCGATGCGGGCACCGCCGACACGGGGGAGATCACCGATCTCGCGCGAGCGGCCGACCACGAGGTCGTCGGGACGATCACCCAGACGAGGACCGAGGACGCTGGGCTCCACTTCGGTGAAGGGAAGGTCGACGAGCTCGCGGCGCTCGTCGCCGAAACCGGCGCGGAGACCGTGATCTTCGACAACCGGCTCGGACCCTATCAAACCTACAATCTCGGCGGGCGACTCCCCGACGACACCACGGTGATCGATCGCTTTCGGCTGATCCTCGAGATCTTCGGCCAGCGCGCGCGCACCCGGAAAGCCCAGCTCCAGGTCGAGCTCGCGGAGCTCCGATACGAACTCCCGCGGGCTGAGACGAAGACCAGCCTCGCCCAACGTGACGAGCGCCCGGGGTTCATGGGACTCGGCGAGTACGAGGAGTCGCGCGAACAGGACATCAAGGCCCAGATCAGCGCGATCCGCGAGGAGCTCGACGGCATCGAGGAGACCGAACAGCACCGACGAGAGCAGCGCCGAGAGTCGGGGTTCGATCTCGTGGCGCTCGCGGGCTACACCAACGCCGGGAAATCGACGCTCCTCCGGCAGGTCGCCACCGACGTCGACGTCGACGAGAACGAGGAGCTCCATCCGGATCTCGAACCCACCGCCGAATCCGAGAACCGACTGTTCACGACGCTCGGAACCACGACACGCCGGGCGGCGATGGACAGACCCGTTTTGATGACCGACACGGTGGGATTCATCGCGGATCTGCCACACTGGCTGGTCGAGTCGTTCAAATCCACGCTGGATTCGGTGTATCGTGCAGACCTCGTCCTGCTGGTGGTGGATGCGAGCGAGCCCGTCGAGGAGATGCGCGAGAAGCTCGTCACCGCCCACGACACGCTCTACGAGCGCAACGAGGCCCCGATCGTCACGGTGTTGAACAAGACGGATCTCGTGCATCCCGACGAACTCGTCGAAAAACGCGAGGCGCTCTCGTCGCTCGCGCCGAACCCCATCACTGTGAGCGCCGCCGAGGCCGACGGGATCGAGTCTCTCCTCGAACGCATCGAGGGCGAACTCCCCGATTACGAGCGCGAGCGCCTCGTGCTCCCGATGACCGACGAGACGATGAGCCTCGTCTCGTGGATCCACGACCACGCCCGGGTCGAGGACGTCTCCTACGGCGATCAAGCCACCATTGCATTCGAGGCCCGCCCCGCCGTGATCGAGCGCGCACGCGACAAGGCGAACGATCTCCCGCTCCCGGAGTCGGCCTGACCGGCCTGGACGTGGATCGAGACGGTCCGGTGGACGACGATCGGCCGCGATCGTCTACCCGCTATCGAAACATTTGTACAAAACGTTTATGCTGTTTTGCCACGGGATGATGTACGAGTACGTGACATGAGCGAGGACGGACGTTCCGTGGCGGGGATCGACCCGGACGAGATTCGGCGGTGTCGGGTGCATGGGTTGCTGTTCGATCGATCGATCACCGACACGTGCCCGCTCTGTGAGTACGAGCGCACGGACCGAGTCGCGAAGTCCCATCACGACGGATACAGGTCCGGGTGATAGCGACCGGCGTGGATCGTCGAGAATGCCCGACGGCCACGGATGCTCTTCGCCCGTCGTCCCACGGGACGGCGGAGGACTGGGGCTTGCTTTCGCAGGGCGATGGCTGAACAAGATAGCGATACGTCGGAACCACAATGAGCGACGCGGCTGCCGACGACGCCAGCGAGGTCTCGACCGAACTCGATCGGAGCATCGGGCTCCTCGGCGCGCTCGCGATCGGGATCGGGACGATGATCGCCGCGGGTATCTTCGTGCTCTCGGGGCTCGCGGTCTCGAACGTCGGCACGGTCGCAATCGTCTCGTTCGTGATCGCGGCGCTGATCGCCGCCCTCACCGCCGCGGCGTACGCCGAGTTCTCCTCGATCTACTTCGAGAGCGGTGGCGGATACATGTACGTCAGTGAAACGTTCGACGCCGACTGGACGTACATCATGGGCTGGACGATGATCGTGGGCTATCCCGCGAGTGCGGCCTTCTATCTCGCGAGTTTCTCGGATTGGTTCTACCGGTTCATCTACCCGCTGATCGGGATCCCACAGTCGGTGCCCTTCTGGCTTCCGGGGATCGGGGTGCTCGGCCTGCTGGTCTACATCAACAGCCAGGGCAGCGAGGAGTCGAGCCAGTTCCAGATCGCCGTCACCGCGGCGAAGATCGCGCTCCTGATCCTGTTTCTCTACGGCGGGCTGCAGGCGTTCAGCGCGGACGTGGTTGTGGACTCCTTCTACGAGAACATCGGGAGCTTCGTCGAGATCGCCTCGACGGGTGCGTTGGTGTTCATCACCTTCATCGGGTTCTCGGCGATCGCCACCAACGCCGACGAGATCAAAGACCCCGGCAACACCATCCCGAAGGCCATCTACATCTCGATGGGGTTCGTGACGTTCCTCTACGCGCTCGTGGTGTTGGTGATCGTGATCGGGATCAACGACCAGCAGTTCCTCTCCTTCCTCACGGGGAACGTGAATCTCGGTGATCTCTCCCCGACGCAGTACGTCGCCGCAAACGGCGAGGTCTCGATGGCGTACGCCGCCCAGTACTACCTCGGCAACGTCGGCTTCTACGTCATCATCGTGGGCGCGCTGTTCTCGATGCTCAGCGCGGCGAACGCCACAGTGTTAGCGGGTTCGCGGGTCAAGCTCGCGCTGGCGCGTCGCAACCATCTCCCCGAACGGTTCGAGGAGCTCCATCCCGAGCACGGAACGCCGTACAACGCGGTGTTGCTCACCGGCGGCTTCATCCTCACGTTCATCCTGATATTCACCGTGCTCTTCGGGGAGATTCCCGGCAGTGCCGAGTCGAGCTTCGTCCACAGCCTGCTCGGGCTCCCCCTCTTCGGCGTCCATCTCGGTCTCGAAAGCGTCACCGGCGTCGCCAACGTCCTGCTGTTGGGTGGGTTTGCCGTCGTCAACGTCGCCCTCATCGCGTCACGCCGCAAGTTTCCCGATCTCGATCGGGGATTCCAGGTCCCCCTCGTCCCCTACGTGCCGGCACTCGCGGTGGTCTTGAACGTCCTCCTGATCGCGAGTCTCGGCCTCCGGACCGTCGTCCTCGGACTCGTCGCGGAGGCGATCGGGATCGCCTTCTGGTTCGCGTGGAAAGGCCGCGCCCCCTCGACCGACGAGATCGAACGCGAGACCCCGACGGTGATCTCCCAGCGGACTCCGACCGATCGCGACGAGCGGATCGTCGTGCCGATCGCGAACCCCGACAACGTCGATCAGCTCCTCCGGACGGCCGCCGACATCGCCGCCGATCGGGGCGCGGAGGTGCTCGCGATAAGCGTCGTCACGATCCCGAGCCAGACACCGCTCTCGCGCGGCGAGGAGTACATCGACGACGAGCGCGAGATCCTCCGCCGCGTCGTCTCGGCCAGAGCCGACGGCGGCACGCCGGAGGCGGATCCGGCGGTGGAGATCGACACTGAGGACAACGTGGGGACCGACACCGAGAACGTCCACGGCACGCTCGACGTTCACGACATCGAGGTGCCGATCAGCGCGACGATCCGCATCAGCCATCGCGTCGACACGGCCATCCTCAACACGATCGAGCAGTACGACGCGGACGCCGTGCTGATGGGGTGGGGTGCGCGCGGGTCGCGCCGCCGCGAGATCGTCTTCGGCAGCGTGGTCGATACGATCGCCACCGAGGCCGACTGTGACGTGCTGGTCGAACGGCTCGGCCCGGACGCGACCGGCACCGTCGACTCGGTGCTCCTGCCGACGGCCGGCGGCCCGCACACCGAACTCGCTGCGGAGATCTGCCGTGCGGTCTGTCTGGCGACGGATGCGCGAGCCGAAGTGCTGAGCGTCGCGGACGGGAGTGGCGCGGACGAGTCCGAGGCACGGGAGCGAGTCACGGAGACCGCGGAGCGCCTCCGTGAGGTGGGCATCGATGTCGAAACCACGGTCGCCGACGGCGATGTCGTCGAACGGATCGTCGAGCGTTCGGCCGAGCACGACTTGACCCTGGTCGGTTCAACCCGAGAGGGTGTCCTCCAACAGTTCGTGTTCGGAGCGATCCCCGAGGAAGTCGCGCGTGAGGCGGACGACACGGTGCTCGTGGCGAAACGAAACGTCGACCTGCCCTCACAGCTACTTCGCTCGATCCGGCAATGGCTGCGGTGAACGTGCCGAAAACGCTGCGTCAGTGTCTCGACGTCCCGGCCGCCTCCGCGGTCCGGTCACTACGCCGCCGGGCGGTTACCCGTCGCCGAACGGGTTCGCGAAATCGTTGCGGATGAAGTAGCGCACGAAGTTCCCCTGTGTCCGATCCCCGGGGTGGTCGGCGATCTGTTCGTAGCGCACGGTGCCGTCGGTGTCGATCACGTACGTCGCGGCGATGCCCGTGAGGCCGTGACTGGTCTGTTCGGTGCCGCTGTAGCGGTCCGCGACCGACCCGTCGGGATCGGCGAGCAGCTGAACGTCGAGATCGTACCGGTCGCGCATCTCGGTCAGCTTGCCGACCCGATCGGTGACGACCGGGAGGATATCGACGTTGTCGTGGAACCAGAGGTCGTAGGCGACCTCGCTGAACGTCTGGAGCTGTTCGGCACAGAAGCTACACCAGTGGCCGCGGTTGACGAGCACGATCGTCGGCCCGTCGTCGAGTGTTTCGGAGAGCGTGACTTCCTCACCGGCGGTGCTATCGAGCGTGAAATCGGGCGCTTGCGATTCGTCGAGGCTCACGATGCTACCAACGACCCGCCGACGGGTCATCCTTTCGCGGCTGTGCTTTTTGGAAGCATATCCGGGTTGGTATCACTATCCACGACTCGTTATCCCACGGAAGCCTCGATGACTCCCCGACTCCACTCACAGCGGACGAGTCGGCAGCGTCCATCATCCGGTCGACGATCGACCACGGGGGTAACCCATTTCGCATGGGTGGCAACCACACACAGACGCTACAACGGTAAGCCCGGCCAGCCAGTACGATCGGTATGAACGACCGCGTTACCAGACGTGGGTTCGTCGCGACCGTCGGTGCGATCGCCATCGCGGGCTGTAGCGGCGTCACTGGCGATCGATCGTCGGATCGCTCGACGGCTATGGACGATTCCGCCACGTCGGCAGCGACCACGTCGACGGCGAGCGGAGAGGGGTCGTTGCCACCCCTCGCGGATCGTTCGCTCGTGCTGCCGATGGAGCCGCCGCAACTCCGCGAGGCGGCAGTGTCCGGGGGAGTGTCGAAGGACGGCATCCCTGCGATCGACCAGCCGCGGTTCGAGGCTGCCGGTCAGGTGGGCGGCCGTCTTGCTCCGGGAGATGTGGTTTTCGGGATTGCACGGAACGGCGTCGCCAAGGCGTACCCGCAGTCGATCCTCGTCCACCACGAGGTGTGCAACGACACTCTCGATGGCACCCCGATCGGCGTCACGTACTGTCCGCTGACAGGGACCGCAGTCGGGTTCGAGCGCGGCGAGACGACGTTCGGGGTGTCGGGGCGGCTCGTCAACGACAACCTCATCATGTACGATCGAGCCACCGAGCACTGGTGGCCGCAGGTCCTCGCGACGGCGATCCCCGGCTGGAACGCGGACGGCGACGCGAGCGGCACCGACGGCGGAAGGACGAACGGAGCCGGGAGCGTGCAGTCGAACACATCCGGAAGTGCGACATCGAACACATCCAGAGACGGGACGCCGAACGCCACGATCGGGCGGTCGCTCCGGGAGTTCCGCGTCGTCTGGACGACGTGGCAACGGTGGCGAGACCAGTTCCCGGACACCCGCGTGCTCACCGAGGACACCGGGTACATTCGGGATTACGGACAGGACCCGTACGGTTCGTACAGCCCACCGAGCGGCTACTACGAACCCGAAAGCGAGCCGCTGTTCCCGCCGCTCGACACCGACGACCGATACCCGACGAAGGCGGTCGTCGTGGGAGCGCGAACGACCGACGGCGCGATCGCCTTCCACAAGCGCTCGCTCCGGCGCGAGGGAGTTATCACAGGCTCGCTTGACGGGACGCCACACGTCGGCGTCCACGACGACCGCCTCGATACAGCGTACGTCTACCGCAACGCCGACGGGGCGTCGGTCACGACCACGCCCGACGGTGTCCGGGTCGCGGACACCGTCCATCCGCCGGACGAACTCCCGCTGGAACGAGTCCACGCGTTCGATGCCATGTGGTTCGCGTGGCACGGGTTCTATCCGGCAACGAGCGTCTATGGCTGAGTCGATCCGTCGAACGCTTCGAACTCTCCGCATCGTCGCCAGCCGCTGGGACGCGCGGGCGATCCTCACCCTCACCGGGCTCGCGTACCTGATCGGTTACTCGTTCGCGGTCGGCGATCTCGCGCTCACCGGCCGTGGCGGTATCTCGCTACTCGTCGTCGACGCACCGCTCGATCGGGCGTTCCAGTCGACCGGCTATCTCTCGTTCGAACCGATCGCCGCGGTCGAAGCCGGCCCGCTCACGTACCTCTTCTCGCCGATCGACGCCGGCCTCGCACTCGTGCTCGCAGCCCTCGTCGGCATCAACGTCGCGCTGACGTATCTGGGGCTGGTGCAGCCGCGTGCCTGCGGGATGGAATCCTCGGTCGGGCTGCTGGCGGCGGTTCCCGCCCTGTTTTCGGGGGCGGCCTGCTGTGGTCCGGTCGTCCTGATCGCGATCGGCGTGCAGGCGACGGGGGCGGTGATCGCCGGGTTCCAGTTGCTCCTCCCGATCGCGGTGGGACTGCTGGCGCTCAGCGTGGTACTCGTCGGACGACGGATCGACCCGACGCTCGCGTAACCCGCCAGCTACCCTGCTGTCGCCGATGGTCGCGCGATCGATCCGGTGTCGAGCGCCCGGTCGCGGACGGCCACACGAGATCAGCCGTCGAAGAAGGCCTCGGGACCGTGGTCGTCCTGCCACGCGAATGCGAACAGGCGTCGGGTCGGCAAGCGTTCGAGCTGTCTCCCGTCGGCCCCACGGCCCGTCTCGACGTCCCATTCGGTGCCGTCGGCCCGGACGGTCTGGGAGTCGTCGGTGGATTCGAACGCATGGCCTGGCTGCTTGAAGGCGTGGATGGTGTCGGCAGTCGCGAACACCACGACGTCGGTCTCGCCGACGGTCGTCTCGACCACGCCGCCCGCCTCGCGGACGCGCTCCAGCGGGAATCCGCACGCCTCGCCGTCGCGCTCAACGCCCAGCACCACCGCTTTCGGCGCGAGATCCGTCCGATCCCACGTCCGCGTCGCCCCGCCGTCGCTGTCGCGGTGGGCGTCGAGGCCGAACCCCTCGCCTGTGAAGTACGAGTCGTACGGTTCGACGTCGTACCGGATCGTCGCCGGCGCATCGTCGTCGCTCGCCGCCTCGCTCTCCCCGCCGGGTGGCTGGAGCACCACGCCATCGGGATACTCCGCGGCGAACCCCTCATAGGAGTAGGTTCCGGCCGGGAGCACCGAGAGCGATCGGCCCTCGAACGCGCCCGCGAGACACTCGCCGGTCGACTGCTTCCACTCGGCGTCGGTCTCGCGGTCGTACATCACGAGGTCGTCGTCGGCGAGCTTGCCCGAGACGCCGAAGGTTAGCACCCGCTTGTCGACAGCGGCATCGTAGACGATCGCGCTGGCACAGAGCGGACACCACGTGACCGCGATCGGTCGATCACCGGTCGCGTCGTTCACGATCTCGTGGTAGTGCAACACCCGGATCGGGTACGCCCGCGGCGGAACGGACGCGGCATCGGACTCGACGACGATCACCAGGTCGTCGGGATCGCCGAAGTAGTCGGTATCGAACGCCGGATCGTCGATGCTGGGGATCGCGTCCTTCGGGACGACCTGTCGGACGTTCATGGACGGATCGTCGTGGCGGACGGCCTTGTACTGACGGCCCGCGGACGTGGTACCGTACGGTCGTTCGTGTCGCTCATCACCGAACGGACCGCAGCATTGATATAAATACCCCCAACAGGGGTTGGGGGAACGTTTAGGCAGCAACGACGACTGTCTGTGATACGATTTCACATGGCATCCAATCTCGGCGTCGACGTCGGTGGCACCTTCACCGACGTCATCGTGTTCGACGAAGACACTCACGAACTCACGATCGACAAAGTGCTGTCAACGCCGGCGAATCCATCGGAGGGCGTGCTCGCCGGCGTGGAGGAGGCGACCGGGAAGGCCGGCGCGTCGGTGGCCGATCTGGAGCTGCTCTTCCACGGAACGACGGTCGTGACAAACATGCTGCTCGAAGAGACCGGCTCGCGCGTCGGCCTCATCACCTCAGCGGGCCACGAAGACATCCTTCACCTCGCGCGGGCGTGGACGCCTGGCCCGCTGTACGGCTGGATGGACATGGAGAAGCCCGATCCGCTCGCCGACCTCGTGGACACGCGTGGGGTCTCGGGCACGATCAGCTCACCCGAGGGAAAAGTGACCGAGCCGCTTGACGAGGCCGCGGTCCGCGAGACGGTGCGCGACCTCGCCGACAGGGGCGTCGAATCGCTGACCGTCGCGCTGCTCAACTCGTATCTCAACCCGACACACGAGGAGCGCGTCCGGGAGATCGTCGCTGAGGAAGCGCCGGAGCTGCCGGTGTCGATCTCGGCGGAGATCGTCCCCGAGTACGGCGAGTATGAGCGGACGCTCACGACGGTCATCAACGACTACGCGCGCCCGCACGTCATCGACTATCTCGACGAACTCGACGCCGCGCTCGAAAGTGCTGGATCGACGGCGACGATGAACGTCGTCCGCTCGGACGGCGGGCTGATGAGCTCCGGGGCGGCGAAAAATCATCCCGTCGAGCTCGCGCTCTCGGGCCCGAGCGGTGGCGTAGTCGGTGCGGCGACCATCGCGGAGAAGAAGGGTGTGCCGGACGTGCTGACCCTCGATATGGGCGGCACCTCGACTGACGTCTCGCTCGTCGAGGACTACACGGCCGAGACGACCCGCCAGACGAAGGTCGGCTACCGCGAGTTCAAGTCCCGGGCCGTCGACGTGAACACCGTCGGGGCCGGCGGCGGCTCGATCGCCCGCGTCCAGCTCAGCGGCTCGCTCCAGGTCGGCCCGGAGAGCTCCGGTGCGGACCCCGGTCCGGCCTGCTACGGCCAGGGCGGCGAGGAGCCGACGGTGACCGACGCCAACGTCGTTCTCGGGCGCATCCCACCGATGGTACAGCTCGGCGGGACGATGGAGCTCGACCGCGAGGCTGCCCACGAGGTCATCGAGGACATCGCCGACGAGCGCGGGAGTTCGGTCGAGGAGGCCGCACAGGCCATTCTCGACATCGTGAACGAGAACATGCACAGCGCGCTCCGGGTCGTCTCGGTCGAGCGCGGCTACGACCCGCGCGAGTTCGGCCTCGTCGCTTTCGGCGGTGCCGGCCCGATGCACGCCAACGCGCTCGCCGACGTGATGGGTGCCTATCCACTGGTCGTCCCGCCGGGACCGGGCGTGATGAGTGCCTTCGGCTTCCTCACGAGCGACGTCCAGAACGAGTTCTCCGAGACCTATCTCGAAACCGACCGCGACGTCGACGGCGACGATGTCCACGCCGAACTGCTGGCGCTCCGCGAGGAGGCGACCGACTGGCTCGACTCGGAGGGCGTCGACGAGGCCGACCACGTCTTCGAGTACTACGCCGACTGCCGGTACTTCCGCCAGGACATCCAGATGTCGATCCCCATCGATCTCGACAACCTCCGGAGCGAGACGGGCCTCGCCGAAATCAAGGCCGATTTCGAGGAGCGTCACGACAGGCGGTTCGGCTTCTCGCTCGACGCACCCCTCGAAATCGCCAACCTCCGCGTCATCGGGAAAGGTACTGTCGAGGGTGTCACCATCGAGGAACACGACCTGACCGAGGAGGTCCCGAGTGCGGCGAAGGTCGACACCGACGAGGTCTACTTCGACGGCGAGTACCACGAGACCGGGATCTACGACCGCGCGGAGCTGTTGCCTGGCAATGAACTCAACGGCCCGGCGATCGTGGTCGCGGACGACGCGACCATCGTGGTACAGCCCGATCACGTCGCGACGGTCGATCGCTACGCCAACGTCGAGATCAACCGAGGTGGTGGCGCATGAGCACCGGAACTCCTGAATTCGTCGGTGAGCACGACATCGACGCGACGACGCTCGACATCGTCGAGAGCACGCTCGAAAACACGCGCCACGAGATGGATCGCGTGCTGGAGACGACGGCGATCAGCCCCGTCATCCGCGAGCAGTCAGACCAGTTCCCGCTCATCGCCGACCCGGAGGGTCGGATGGTGATGGGGCAGTTCGGCTCCGCCATCGAGACCATCATCGCGAACGCCAGCTTCGGGTGGGAGGACCTGGAGGACGGCGACGTCGTCGCCACCAACGACCCCTACATGTGTGCAGGGGCGATGTCACACACCCCCGACATGCTCCTCCTGCGCCCGATCTTCTACGAGGACGAGCGCGTCGGCTTCGCCAGCCAGTGGGGCAACCTGATGGATGTCGGCGGCAAGACCCCCGGCAGCATGCCCGTCGAGGCGACCACCATCTTCGAGGAGGGGATGCGGCTCCCACCGGTCAAACTCTACAAGGAGGGCGAACTCGACGAAGGACTCCTCGAAACGTTCGCCCACAACACCCGCCTGCCGGACCACGCCGAGGCCGACATCAAGGCGCTCGCGGCGGGGACTGCGGCCGCCGAGGAGCGCGTCCAGGAGCTCTGCGAGCGCTTCGGACCCGAAACGTATCTGGAGGGATGTGACGCGGTGCTCGATCGGACCCGCGACGGGATGATCGACCTCATCCGGGAGTTCGTCCCCGAGGGCGAGCGCTACACCTTCGAGGACCGCGTCGACGACGACGGGATGGGCAACGGCCCGATCAAGCTCCACCTCGAAATCTACCGCGAGGGCGACACCGTGTATCTCGACTGGGAGGGCACCGACGACCAGGTTCCGGGGACCGTGAACTTCCTCCTGAACGAGAAGATGTTCAAGATGTTCACCGGGGTGTTCCTCATCATGGCGTTCGACCCGCTCCTGACGTTCAACGACGGGTACTACGACCTCTTCGAGGTCAACCTTCCCGAGGGGTCGGTCGTCCAGCCGGAGTTCCCGGCGGCGCTCGGCAACCGGCTGCCACTGATGGCGCGGCAGTTCGACGTGCTCCAGGCCACCTTCTCGAAGCTCATCGACGGGTTCTCGGTCGCCGGCAGCTACGGCACCTCGCCCAACTTCGTCTACGCCGGCGTCGACGCCGAGGGCAACCAGTTCCAGATGCTCGAAATCCTCTACGGCGGGATTCCAGCGCGGCCGGGCGGCGACGGGCTCGACGGCCACTCGTGGTGGCCGCTGTTCCGAACGGTGCCCGCCGAGTACCAGGAGGCGTACTACCCACTGACCATCGACGAGTACAGCACCCGCGCGGACACCGGCGGCGCGGGTCGCCACCGCGGCGGCCACGGCATCTCGAAGGTGTACACCTTCGAGGAGGACGGCGCGATCACGTTCCAGGACGACCGCGCTCATACCTACCCGTGGGGCGTCGACGGCGGGACGTACGGCGGGACGAGCGAGAAGACACTCGTCCGCACCGACGGCACCGAGCTGGAGCTCCCCTCGAAGGCCGAGAACGTGCCCGTCGAGCCTGGCGACAAGCTCGTCTTCAGCACCGCCGGCGGTGGCGGCCTCGGCGACCCCCTGGAGCGCGATCCCGAACTCGTGGTCCGAGAGGTCCGCCGTGGCCTCGTCACCGCGGAGGCCGCCCGCGAGGAGTACGGCGTGGTTCTCGACGACGGCACCGTCGATCGAACGGCCACCGAGAGTCAGCGCGAGGACGTTCGTGAGAACCGCGACGAGCTCGAAGCGTTCGACTACGGACCGCTGCCGGACGACGACGAACTCGAAGCACGGATCGCCGAGGAACGCCGCGAGTTCGACCAGCGCGACGACTGAGCCATCGGCACGAATGTCGCTACATTCCACACAGACACGATGACAGAGACGAACTGGATCGAGGACACCGAACAGCTGTACGCCGACCGCGACTTCGGCGGCACGGTCGGTATCGGCGAACAGCCCGCGCTGCTCGTCATCGATCTCATCAACGCCTTCACCGATCCCGACACCGATCTCGGCTCGGACGTCGAGTCGGTGCTTGCCCGGACCGAGCAGTTGCTAGACACGTTCCGCGAGCACGACCTTCCGCGGTACTTCACCACCGTCGCCTACGAGGAGTCGTACGGCGACGCCGGGCAGTTCATCGAGAAGGTGCCCGCGCTCCGCGAACTCGAACGTGGGACCGACGCGGTCGCGGTCGACGACCGGATCGCCCCGGTCGGCGACGAACGGGTCATTCTCAAGAAGTACGCGAGCGCGTTCTTCGGGACCGATCTCGAAACCGAACTCACCACCCACCGCGTCGACACGCTGGTGCTCGCGGGCGTGACGACCAGCGGGTGCGTTCGCGCGACCGCCGTCGACAGCCTCCAGCACGGCTACCGCACCATCGTCCCCGCCGACGCCGTCGGGGACCGCGCCGAGGGCCCGCATGAAGCCAACCTCTTCGACATCGACGCGAAGTACGGCGACGTCGTCACGACCGAGTCGGTACTGGAGTCGATCGACGACGACCATCGGAGCACACCATGACTGCACGCGAACGCCAGGGACCGCTCGACGGCCTGCGGGTCATCGACATGTCGGGGATGATCAGCGGTGCCTTCGCGACGACGATGCTGGGCGATTTCGGTGCCGACGTGGTGATGATCGAGCACCCCGAGACTGGCGACCCCATCCGGGAGTGGCCACAAAAGACCGAAGACGGAGTCTCGCTGTCGTGGAAATCGCTTGGCCGGAACAAGCGGTGTATCACGCTCGATCTCGGCTCCGAGCGCGGCCGCGAGATCGCGCTCGACCTCATCGAGGACGCCGACGCCGTCTACGAGAACTTCCGTCCTGGGACGATGGAGCGGTGGGGACTCGGCCCCGACGACGTGCACGCGGTCAACGAGCGGGCGATCATGGTCCGGCTCTCGGGCTACGGCCAGACCGGCCCGAAATCCCAGAAACCGGGCTTCGGCACCATCGCCGAGGGCGTTTCGGGCTGGGCGCACGCCAACGGGTTCCCCGACCGCGAGCCGCTGCTCCCACCGGTCAGCCTCGCGGACATCCAGGCCGCTCAGTTCGCGCTCCAGGCGACGCTGATGGCGATCTTCGAGCGCGACCTCGGGCGCGGCGGCAGCGGCGAGGGCCAGGTCATCGACGTCTCGCTGACCGAGCCGCTGTGGCGGATCTTCTTCGGCGAGGTCGAGGCGTACGACCGGATGGGCCACGTCCGCGAGCGTACCGGGAACCAGCACCCGAACACCGCCCCGCGGAACATCTACGAGACCGCGGACGGCTACCTGACGATGTCGGCCTCGAACCAGAAGATCTTCGAGCGGGTCGCCGAGACGATCGACAAGGAGTGGCTGATCGACGACGAGCGCTTCGCGGACAACGCCACCCGCGTCGCGAACAGCGAACCGCTCAACGCCGAAATCAAGGAATGGACGAGAGAAAGAACCACCGACGAGGCCATCGAGACGCTCGAAGCCAACGACGCCATCGTCGGGCCGGTCTACGATATGCACGACATCTTCGAAGACGAGCAGTTCGAGGCTCGCGACGACATCATCGAGGTCGACGATCCCGACGTCGGCGCGATCAAGACGTTCGGCCTCGTCCCGAAGTTCTCGCGCACGCCCGGCGCGGTGGAGTTCCTCGGCCCACGCCACGGCGAGCACAACCGCGAGGTCTACCACGGCGAGCTCGGTCTCTCGGAGACGGAGCTGGCCGAGCTCCGGGACGAGGGGATCATCTGAATGCAGTTGACCGACGTCACGCTCCGCGAGGGCGACCAGATGCCCGGCCGGGAGTTCACTGCCGAAGCGAAGATCGAGTGCGCCCGGGCGCTCGACGACCTCGGGGTGCCGTTCGTCCAGCCTGGCTTCCCCGCGACCGGCGAGAAGGACCAAGAAGTCATCAGTGAGCTTGCCGGGACGACCGACGCCGACGTCGTCGCGCTCGCGCGCGCCCTCGAAAGCGACATCGACGCCGCCCTGGAAACCGACGCCGACGTGATCGAGACGTTCGTCTCGGCCTCCGACCGTCACCTCGAACACCTGCTCGGCGTATCGAGAGCGAAGATGCTGTCGATGCTCGGCGAGGCCGTCGACTACATCCACGATCACGGCGTCACGGCCCACATCACGCTCGCCGACGCCTTCCGGACCGATCGTGACCAACTCGTCGAGATCGTCGACACGGTGCCGGACGTGGCGTTCGTGTCGCTGGCCGACACCGTCGGCGCGCGAACGCCCGGGACCGTCGAGGAGTGTCTCGACGGACTCGACGGTCACGTTGCGTTCGATCGGCTCGGCGTCCACTTCCACGACGACATGGGGTGTGCGACGGCCAACGCGCTCGCGGCCTACCGCGCGGGCATCGGGAAGACGGACGTCAGCGTCGGGGGCCTCGGCGAGCGCGCGGGCAACACCGCGCTCGAAGAGTTCGCGGTCGCCTGCGCCGTGGACCACGACGACGATCTCGGCCTCGCGGCCGACACGCTCGTCCCGACCTGTCGCGGCGTCCTCGACACGCTCGGGGAGCCCTACGGCGATCGCAAGGCGATTCTGGGTACGGCGATCGCCGGACACGAGTCCGGTATCCACACCGCGGCGATGCTGTCCGATCCCGCGACGCTCGAACCGTTCGACCCCGAACGATTCGGCGGGGAGCGACGCCTCGTGTTCGGGAAGCCGACCGGCGAGGGCGGCGCACGCCGGCTCCTCGAACGGGCGGGTATCGATCCCGACGGCGAAACCGTGGCTGCGTACCTCGATACGCTGGCTGCGGCGGGCCCGCTCGATCTCGACGCGGCGCTTGCACTCGCCGAGCGGGAGTTCGGTTCGTAGCGTGGCCGGGATCGGATCGCGCACGAAACCTTATCCGTCGTTCCTGTAATGTGATGTCACGGACCAGGGAGCACATGTTCGAGGCAGAAATCCATCTCCAGCAACACAAGCCCTGCGTCGTCTCCCAGCTCGCGGCGGAGTTCGACACGGCGATCGAGATCGCGATCGAGGAGCTCCACGACGAGCTGGTGACGTTCGTCATCGAACTCGACGAGCGGCTGACGGGCGTGCTGGACCGGCTGACCGACTCCGACCAGGTACACCACGCCGAGGGGCTCGGTGACGGCAACTTCCTCGTCACCAAGACCTCCTGTGGCGCGTACTCGGCCATCGAGCGGAACCACGGCATCCTCCGCCGGCCCAACGTCGTCGACGCCAACCGCCGGGTGTACACCGTGCTCTTCTTTCGCCGCGAGGACCTGCGCGCCATGATCGAGGCGTTCCGGAAGATCGGTACCGTGACCCTCGGGAAGCTCGCGCCGTTCGAGGACGGCGGCGTTCGGCTCACCGACCGACAGCACGAGGTCATCGAGCACGCACTCGCCGCGGGCTATTTCGAGTGGCCACGCGAGGTCACGAGCGACGAACTCGCTGCCGAACTCGACATCAGTCGCGCCACGCTTCTCGAACACCTCCGCAAGGCCGAGTCGAAGCTTCTCACCGATGCCCTCGATTCGATGACGACCGAGGCGGAGCCGTCGATCCGCTCGGAGTCCGCGACGCCACGAAAATAATCGTCGTTCGATATTTCGATTTCCGCGTGGCTCGCGCTGTTTCCACGCACATTCGCACGGAGAACGATCTTCGAGGCTTTGAGCCTCAGGCGCTAAGTCGGGGAGAGAGTAGAGGAACGATGGAGATCCAGCCCTGCTCAAGGCGGTCGAGAGGGGGTGCGTAGATGGCAGTCGTCGGTCGCTCACCCGCGATCGCGTGCCCGCAATGTGGTGAACACCGTCCTCATGACCCAGGCCCGCCACGCCCAGTGTACTGTGGTGAAAGCACTCGGCGACCCTCGTGAAGTCGGTCTCGTCGAGCGCCACGAACAGTGGCCAGTACCAACCCACGAGGTTTCGGATTTCTGACTGGCGACGTCTCAGCGCTCCCAGTGGACGTCTTCTCGGACGACTTCCGCAGGGTTGCCGGCGACGAGCGTTTTCGATGGGACATCGTCGAGTACGGCACTGTTGCTTGCGACCACCGCGCCGTCGCCGATAGTCACTCCCCGCGAGACCGTCGTATGGTGGCCGATCCACACGTCGTCGCCGATCTCGACCGGCCCGGTCTTCGGTCGCTTCTCGCCGTCGATCCAGACGTCTTGCATCCCGTTGTTGTCGAGGATCTCGACTGCCCAGCCGATACCACAGCCGTCGCCGATCGTGATCGCGTCCCGGCAGTAGAGTCGTGCTTGGCCGCTCAGATGAGACTGCCCGATCGAGAGTTCGCCTTGAATGTTCAACAACGATCCGGGACCGATGCGTGCGGCGCTGTCGGTCGTCGTCCGAATCGTTCCCTCGGCAGTGACGAACAGTCGGGAGCCACCGAGTGTCCGATGGACGACTCTGGGAGCCGACGGTCCGAGCAGGAACAACGCCGGGATGTCGATCGTCGCATCGCGAGCGATCGCGACACTCGTCCGTTTGTCGAAGACGAACGCGATCGGCCGTCCTGTATGTCGAAGCGAATAGTAGACACTTTTCACTCCGCCACGGACCCCGATCTCTCGAACGGAGCGATGAAGCCGCTTACGGTCCGCTTCCCGGAGTGCCCCGAGAGACAACTCACCCATCACGTCACCGAGACTCGTCCGTCTCACCAGCGCACCGAGATCCATGATCGACTCTCGCCGTGGGACTCAATAAGTCATACGGGAAGGCTCTCGACATACTGCGAACGCGGCCTCTGAAACGTCTCGTTTCCGATACGAGCTCCATCAGTAACTCTCGGTCAGCGACTCAACACTGACGCCGGAGAGGCCGCCGACTTTCCCGACCATGCGGGCGCAGCGCCGAAGTGGTTTGATTCGTCGATGGGTACCTGTTTTGTTGTATTGGAACGTACGAGCGTCGGCGAAATCGAGTGCTTTCACGCGCTCACGTCCGTATCTCGCGAGTGTCGTCCGTTCGATTGCCGTTCGCGCGAAGAAGAGCCAGGGGTGGGATTTGAACCCACGAATTCTCGATTACAAATCGAGTGCTTGCACCGCCCAAGCTCCCCTGGCGCGCTCGCCCCTTACCCCTCCTCGGGTTTGTCGGTGTCGCTTTCGAGCCGCTTTTCGAGGTCGATCCGATGGGGCGTGTATCCGGCACGGCGGTAGAACCGGCGGGCCGCGTCGTTGTCCGCGAGCACCGAGAGCCCAACGGCCTCGAACCCGGATTCGTGGAGCGCCGATTCGGCTGCCGCGAGCAACGCCGCCCCGATCCCCTCGTTGCGCCGGTCTGGAGTCACGACGACGTTCCGGACGATCCCACGCGAGACGTCCTGTCGATAGCGATCACCCTCTGGGCCGAACATCACGAACCCCACGATCTCGTTCGTGTCTGTTGTTTCCGCGTTCGAATCATCCGTGTTCGCTACAGCCGTGTTCGCCGCATCCGCGTTCGTCTCGTCACCGTCGACACGGGCGACCAGCAACTCGCCGGCGACGATGTGACGGACGATCGCGTCGCGGATCGTCGCCCGGTTGGCCTCGGCGAGGAGATGTGAGCCGAACGCACGTTGCTCGCGCGCCAGCGCGACCCACTGATCGGCGATCGCCTCGGCGTCGTCGGTGTCGGGCGATTCGATCCGCACTACCGGAGCGCCTCGACAGCGGGAAGCGCGTCGCCGGTCAGGAGCGTGAGCGCCGCGCCGCCGCCGGTGCTGATGTGATCGAACCCGTCGAGACCCAACTGTCGGACCGCCGCCGCGGTGTCGCCACCGCCGACGATGCTCTGCTCGGCCCGCGTCGCGGCCTCGTAGAGGCCCCGTGTTCCCTCGGCGAACGGTTCCTCCTCGAAGACGCCCGCCGGTCCGTTCAGGATCACCGTGCCCGCGTTCTCGATGATCTCGCCGTAGGTCGCGATCGTTCGGCTCCCGACGTCCATCGCAGGGGCGTCGATTTCGGCCGGGAGGTCCGCGACCGCAACTTCGTGGCGATCGCCGTCGCGCTCGACTGCGACGTCCTCGGGGACGGCGATCTCGTCGTGCGCGTCGAGCAGATCGCCCGCGCGGTCGATCTCGTCCCAGTAGCCCGCATCGTAGACGAACTCCGCAGTCGCGTCACCGAGTTCGGCTCCGCCGGCGAGCAGGCAGACGTTGCCGATCACGCCCGCCGTGAGGACGGTGTCGGCGAGATCGCGTTCGAGCACGCTCCGGGCCACCCCGATCGAGTCGCCGACTTTCGCGCCGCCGAGCACGTACACCCGGGGTGTGGGGGTCTCCTCGATCGCTCCCAACACATCGAGTTCGCGTTCCATCACCCGGCCGGCGTAGCTCGGCAGGCGTGTGGGAAAGCCGACGAGCGAGGGCTGTGAGCGGTGGGCGGCCGCGAACGCGTCGTTGAGGTAGACGTCGAGTGCGGGCGCGAGTCCGCGGACGAGATGGGTGTCGGCCGCGCGTTCGGGCTCGAACTCCATGTACTCCTCGGCGTAGAACCGGGTGTTTTCGAGCACGACGGCTTCCCCGACATCGAGCGCCGCGACCCGATCGCGCGCCGCCGACGAAAAGGTGGCGTCACAGTAGTCGACAGGGTGATCGAGCAGCTCGTCGAGTCGGTCGGCGTGGGCGGCGAGCCTCGCGAAATCGTCGCCACCGGGCCGGCCCTGGTGGGCGAGGATCGCCACCCGCGCGCCGCAGTCGAGCAGCTCCGCGAGCGTGTCGACGTGCGCACGGAGTCGGGCGTCGTCGGCGAGTTCGCCCCCCGAGACCGGGCTGTTGATATCGATGCGGACCCCGACGGCGACGCCCTCAGCATCGAGGTCGTCGAGGGTTCGTATCATCGTTCGTTCTATTTCTGCGCCCCGGCAAATCCCTTTCTGTCCCGGTGGTGATCGGTGGATGCTCACATGGCGCTCGGCGAAGACCCGTTTTCCTCGTATCGTCGTCACGACCTGCCGCAGAAGTGGTGATTCGGAGCAAAGGTTATTACCCTCCCCCCACCGCCCACTTCATGTGGAACGCTATCATGGGCATTTCTGAGACCTACAACCGTGGCCGGAGTTTCGTCGTCGAGCAACCGTTCGAGGTCATCGCTGGCGTCGTCGGTGTACTGTTGATCGTCGATCTCGCCACCAAGCTGATGAACGGTTCGCTGTCGGTGCTCAGCCTCTCGCTCTTCCTGAAGGACGGGCTGATACAGGGCCTGGTGATCGCGCTCGCGGGCGTCGGGCTCTCGATGACGTACTCGTTGCTGGGCTTTGCGAACTTCGCCCACGGCGATTACATCACGGCGGGAGCCTTCGCGGGCTGGGCAACGACGTACGTGATCGGGGGGCTCGGCGCGCTCCCCATCGCCGATCTCTTCCTGGTCGGCGTCAGCGGCGAGGCCAACGCGGGCACCGTCGGTGTGAGCATCGTCTCGACGCCGATCGCGGTGCTCGTCGGTCTCGTCGTCGCGATCGCCTTTACTGCCGGACTCGCGCTCCTCGTCGATCGGCTCGTCTACAAACCGATGCGGAGCGAGGAAGGGATCACGCTACTCATCGCGAGCATCGGGGTCGCGCTCGCGCTCAGATACCTGCTCGCGTTCGTTTTCGGAACCAGCCGACCGGGCGTCACCGGCGGGGACATTCCGGGAATCACTCTCTCCGACATCGAAATCCTCGGTATTTCACCGATCCCGATCGCCATCCGGCTGAACGCTCACGAGGCCACGCTCGCGATCGGGGCCATCGCGCTGATGGTCGGCGTTCACGTGCTGCTCCAGTACACCAAACTCGGGACCGCGATGCGCGCGATGGCGGACAACCGCGATCTCGCACGCGTCACCGGGATTCCGACCGAGCGGGTCGTGCGCGCGACGTGGATCATCGGCGGCGGGCTGACCGGCGCGGCGGGCTATCTCGTCACACTCGAAACGGGCACGATCGCGTTCGACTTCGGCTGGATCCTCCTCCTGCTGATCTTCGCCGCAGTCATCCTCGGCGGGATCGGCTCAGTGTATGGGGCGATGTTCGGCGGGCTCACGATCGGGATCGCGAGCACCGTCTCGCTGGTCTGGCTCCCCTCGGAGTTCACCACCGCGGCCGCCTTCGCGGTGATGATCCTGATCCTCGTCCTGCGACCGGCGGGGCTGTTCGGTGGGGTGACGACCGCATGATTTGCCATTGTACTCGAACGGCGCAGCCATCGCCCTGTGTTCGAACGGCGCAGTCATCGCATCGAACGCGACGGGAGTGTAACCGATGAGCACCGCCGACCGACTGTCCGAGCGGCTCGGTGGCTCCGACGCCGGGCTGATCCTCGGGGTCATGGCCGGGCTCTACGTGCTGTTCATCGTCTTCGGCCTGATACTCGGTCTCGACGTCGGCGGGATCGCGAGCACCCTCCAACGGCTGACCTTTCTCGCGGCGGTGTACGCACTGCTCGCGCTCGCGCTGAATCTCCAGTGGGGGTACGCAGGACTGTTCAACATCGGCGTCGCGGGGTTCATGGCGGTCGGGGCGTACACGATGGCGATGTTGACCGCGCCGGTCGATCCCCAGGTCGGCGGGATTCCGGGGCTCGGTCTCCCGCTGTGGGCCGGGATCATTGGCGGAATGGCCGCCGCCGCGCTGGTCGGCGGGATCACGGCGCTGCCTGCGCTCCGACTCCGGGCGGACTATCTCGCGATCGTCACGCTCGCGCTCTCGGAGATCATCCGGCTGATCTACAACTCGACGACGTTCCAGTCCTTCTCGGTCGCCGGAAGGGAGCTGGGAACCGGCGGCGCGAGCGGCATCCCCGGTCCGATCAACCCCGTTCGCGATCTCTACTACACCGACCCAGCCAGTTCGGCGTCGCCACCGACCGCGTTCGGCGAGGCGATGTTCGGCTTCTTCGGCGGCTTCGGGCTCAACGGCCCGACCGTGGTCGACTGGACGTACACCCTCGTGCTCGTGGTGTTCGTCGGACTGTTCTATCTCCTCTTGACCCGGGTCGGCAACTCGCCGTTCGGCCGGGTACTGAAGGCGATCCGCGAGGACGAGATCGTGGCGAGTTCGCTCGGGAAGAACACCCGGTGGTTCAAGATCAAGGTGTTCATGCTCGGGTGTGCGCTGATGGGGCTCGCCGGGATCCTCTGGCAGGGCAGCCAGGCGCTGATCACGCCCGCCCTGTTCCTCCCGATCGTCACCTTCTACGTGTTCATCGCGCTGATGATCGGCGGGTCGGGCTCGAACACCGGGAGCGTCATCGGCGGTGCGCTCTTTGCGGGATTACTCTTTCTCGGCCCGACGTTCGTGGGACGGATCGTCGACAGTTCGTTCAGTCTCGGCGGTGCCCCGAACACGTTCACCGCCGCGGTCGCGGCGCTCGGCTCGTTCGACATCACGCCGCTGATCGCCTATGCGCTCGACAACATCAGCGTGCTCCGGTTCGTGCTCCTCGGCGTCGTGCTGGTCGTCCTGATGCAGCGCCGCCCCGAAGGACTGCTCGGCCATCGGAAGGAGCCGGCGGCCGCCGTCGATCTCTCCCGACGCAGCGTGTCGGGGGACGACTCCGCTGGAGCCGCCCGGGCCGACGGTGGGGTGTCGGATGCGACCGACGCAGCCAGCGATGAAGGAGGTGAGGACGAATGAGCGACACGGCCGATTCCACGACTCAAACCGACACCCGGAACGCGATCGAGGGTGAGGACGGGCCAGAGAACATCGAGGAGATCGATCCCGACGACGAGTCCGACGTCGAGCGCGCGGCGCGCGAGACGCCGCCTGGCCGTCCGCTCCGGGTCAACAATCTCCGCAAGGAGTTCGGTGGACTGACCGCGGTCGACGACGCGAGCTTCGATGTCGAGGCAGGGTCGCTCACCGGGCTGATCGGCCCGAACGGCGCGGGGAAGTCGACCACGTTCGACTGCATCACCGGCGTCCACCACCCGACCAGCGGCTCGGTCCACCTCCACGACGAGGAGATCACCGGCCTCCAGCCCTACCAGATCGCCGACCGCGGGCTGGTCCGGACCTTCCAGATCGCGCGCGAGCTGGAAGAGATGACCGTCCTCGAGAACATGATGCTCGCACCGCGGGCCCAGCGCGGCGAGTCGCTCTGGCGGTCGGTGCTGCCCGGCACACGGGGAGGCGTTCGCGACCAGGAGCGCGAACTCCGCGAGCGGGCGTGGGAGACCCTGGAGTTCTTCGAAATCGATCACCTCGCCGAGGAGTACGCGGGCAACCTCTCGGGTGGCCAGCGAAAACTCCTCGAAATGGCGCGGGCGCTGCTCACCGATCCCGAAGTCGTCCTGCTCGACGAACCGCTCGCGGGGGTGAATCCCACCCTGGAGGAGAAACTCCTCGATCGCATCCACGACCTCCGCGAGGAGGGGTACACCTTCCTGCTGGTCGAACACGACATGGACGTCATCATGGAGAACTGCGAGCGCGTCATCGTGATGCATCGCGGGCGCGTGCTCGCCGACGACGCGCCCGCGGCGATCAGGGAGAACGAACAGGTCATCGACGCCTACCTCGGAGCCAACGTATGAGCGACGGATCCAACGAGACCGCAGCCGACGACACCGCGACCGACGAGACGACCGCCAACGAACCCGCGACCGACGAAACGACGGTCAACGAACAGCCATCCGACGACGCCACGACGAACGGAACGGGAGCCGACGAGAGCGTGAGCGAAGACGCGACGACCGACGACACCGACGGCGCAACGATGGACGCGACTACCGCCGAGGCGCACGCGGCCGACAGCCACCCCGACGGCTTGCTCGCGGTGTCGAACCTCGATGCGGGCTACGGCGAACTCCAGATCCTTGACGGGGTCGACCTCGATGTCGGCGACGGCGAGTACGTCACCATCGTCGGGCCGAACGGTGCGGGAAAGTCGACGGTGATGAAGACCGTCTTCGGGCTGACGACGTACATGGACGGGACGGTTGCATTCGACGGCGAGGACATCAGCGGTAACGCCCCCGAGAGGATCATCCGGCGCGGCTTGAGCTACGTCCCCCAGAACGACAACGTGTTCGCGGGGCTCTCGGTCCGCGAGAACCTCGAAATGGGGGCGTACATCCTCGATTCGGTGCCCGACGAGGCGCTCGACGACGTGTTCGAGCGGTTCCCGATCCTCGAAGAGCGCCAGTCCCAGCGTGCGGGCACGCTGTCGGGCGGCCAACAGCAGATGCTGGCGATGGGGCGGGCGCTGATGCTCGATCCCGACCTCCTGCTGCTCGACGAACCGTCGGCGGGGCTCGCGCCGGATCTCGTCGACGAGATGTTCGATCGGGTCGACGCGATCAACGACGCCGGAACCGCGGTGCTCGTGGTCGAACAGAACGCGAAGGAAGCGCTCAGACGCTGCGATCGTGGGTACGTCCTCGTCCAGGGCGGGAATCGCTACACCGACACCGGTGACGCGCTGCTCAACGACGAGCAGGTCCGCCGGGAGTTCCTCGGCGGCTGAAAAAAACGGAATCGTATCGTTTTCGAGCCGAACGGAGGCTGCTATCCGCTGCTGTTGTTCCCGCTGGCGCTACTGTTGTTGCCAGTGCCACCGCCACCACCGCCACCGCTACCACCGAACTGGACCGTGTCCGCCTGTTCGATGCTGCCGTCTTCGGTGTACGTGAACACCTCGTAGGTCGCGGCGGCGATGTCGCCGTTGTCGTCGAACGTGATGTTGCTCGACGCGCCCTGATAGTTGATCTCCTCACCACTCGCGGCCATCCCGATCGCCTCGGCGAGGTTCTCCGGACCGACTTCCGTCCCGGGTGGGTTGGCAACCGAATCCATGTTCTCCTGGACTGCCGACCCGCTGTTCTCGCCGCCGGCGGCGTTCGCAAGGATCTGGATCGCGGTGGCGTCGTACGCCTGCGAGGTGAACACGCCCGGCTCGCCGCCGTACTCGTCCTGGAAGGACTGCGTGAAGAACTCTCGGGCCGGACCCGCCGCGAGCGGGGCCGTGCCGAGGACGTTCGTCAGCGGCTGGCCGACGTTGCCCGGCAGCGCGGAGTCGCGCAGCCCGTCGGTGACGAGGATCTGGGTGTCACGACTGTAGTTCGAGTAGTAGTCCCGGAACAGCTGGTTGCCGCTCTCGGGATAGCCGATCACCAGCAGTGCGCCCGGACTGGAGGACATCGCCTCCTGGAGCTTCGAGGTGTAGGAGGACTGGGCCTTCTCGAAGGACACCTGTGCGGGCACCTCACCCCCGAACGCCGACGCGAACGCCTCGGCGAGCGCCTGCCCGTAGGAGTTGTTGACGAACATCACCGACACCGACGAGGCCTCGACGCGCTCGCTCGCGACCTGTGCGAGCACCTCGCTCTGGAGCGCGTCGCTCGGCGGCGTCCGGTAGACGTAGCCGTTGTCCTGGAGATCCGTGATCGCCGGTGAGGTGCTCGCGGGCGAGCACATGACGACCTCGTTCGGAGTGGCGACGTTCTGGGCCACCTGGATCGTGGTTTCGGATGACGCCGCTCCCGTGATGGAAGGATAGCCCGCGTCGACCAGCGCCTGAGCGGCGCTGATACCGGCCTGAGGATCGGTCTGGGTGTCCTCGGCCTGGGTGTTGATGGTGAAGGCCATGTCCGAACCTTCGAGCTGGACCGCCGGCAGCAACGCGGCCTGCTGGATCGGCTCACCGACCGACGCGAGGTCGCCCGTCGTCGGCTGGAGGACGCCGACCATGATCTCCCGGCCCTCGGCGCTGCCACCGCCGGTCTCGTTCCCGCCGCCGGTTTCGTTTCCACCGTCAGTTTCGTTTCCACCGTCGGTCCCTTCGCCGGTGGTCTCACCGTCTTCGGTTTCCTCGCCAGTGGTCTCGCCGCCCTCACCCTCGCCACTGGCCCCGGTCTCGGTGTCCTCGGCCCCGCCACCACCGGCTCCGGTCGTGTCGCCGCCACCACCGCTAGTGTTGTTGTCACCGCCACCACCGGAACACCCGGCTACGCCGACGATACCAGCCGTTCCGACAGCAGCCAGGAACTCACGCCGCTTGGGTCTGTGTCCCATACTACCGATGCTGTTGGTTGAACAAGGCATAAATCTTGCCCTGTTTCAGCCGTCGATACTCGGGTGGTCGGCGGGTTCGTCACGCCTCGCGGCAGTTCGTGCAGACGAGCTGTCCGTTCGCGTTCACGAGATCGTTCGCGAGCGCGCCACAGGCCTCACAGATGCCTTGCGTGTCGTACTCCGCCGCGGGATCGCTCGTGGACGACCGCGGTCCGGTGCCGGTATCGGCATCGGGGACCATCGTCGAGGCGACCACGACGTCGTGGGCGGTCACCACACCGACCGGGTCCTCGTCTTCGACCGCGAGGAGCCACCGGACGCCCTCACGACCCATCGTTCCCGCGGCCGCCGTGAGTGGTTCGTCGGAGGGGATCTGGATCACGCCGTCGGACATGACGTCCGCAACCGTCGCCGTCGCCGGATCGGTGTCGCTCGTCACCAGCGAGAGGGCATCGCGTTCGCTCAGCATGCCGACCGGATCGCGGCCCCGAAGGACGATCGCACACTCCGCACCCTCGTCGAGGAGGAGTTCGACCGTTTCGACCACCCTATCGCCCTCGTTCACCCCGACGAACTCCCGGGTCATCACCTCGCGAACTGTGACATCACTACTCATAGCAAGGAGTTCCGACCGCGCAGGGTAAAAACTATCTGCGATACGGTTAAGACCGACGCGAACCTCAGTTCTCGGCCGTCAGTTTTCAGTCGTCGGTCGTCAGCGAACGGGCGTGGCACAAACAGTACCTTCACACGCTCGCCAACGAACTCGTCACGGAGGCCGTCGAGAACAGTTGTTCAACCATCGTGTTCGAAGAACTCGACGACATCCGCGAACGGTTGCCGTTCGCGGAGTGGCACCACATTTGGGCGTTTCGGCGGCTCCACGAGTACGTCGCGTACAAGGCACCGGAACGCGGTGTCGCGGTCGAAACGGTCGAACCGAACCACACCAGCCAGCGGTGTTCGAAGTGTGGGTTCACCCACAAGGACAACCGCGACGGCACCGATTTCGACTGTCTCTCGTGCGGGTACGAACTCAACGCCGACTACAACGCAGCCAAAAACATCGGGTTGCGGTACGCCCGCAACGATTATCACCGACTCCGCTCGTCGCAAATGTCTTCGAGCGGAGATGCACCAGTAGACGTGCGTATAAATCGTGGAACGATGACCGACGACGGTCCCCGGCCTGTTGCCGGAGACTGATTGTCGGGAGTCCACATGAAAGCCCCTCCCTCCGGAAGTGAGCGGCGTCTGCCGCGAGCGAGCAGGGAGGGGTAGTTTACTCGTCGATCACGACGTCACGACCGTCGTGGCGACACGCTTCGAGGGCGTGTTTCGCGTCCATCCCCGCGTCCTGGGCGGTGGCTCCGTGTCCGACCCCGACTTTGAGTTCGACGTCGACCGCCTCGCGGACGTGGGTGACTGCATCACGGTACTCTTCGGCCGAAAGGGGCGTACAGACCGCGATGACGTTGTCGCCGCCGACGAAAAAGGAGAGCGAGTCGTGAGCGCGCCGCATGTACCGCATCAGCTCGGCGTACCCCTGTTCGATGTTGATGAACGTGTCGAACTCGTTGAGCTCGTCGGTGTACTGACCGGTGGCGTCGTTGACGTCGAAGTGCGCGATGTGGAGATCGTCGTCCGCCCGAGCGGACTCGGCGAGCGGATCGCCACGGAGCACGGATCGACGGTCTTTGTCCTGGGCGCTGCCGGCGTCCTGAAGCTGGTCGGTCGCGGTCCCGAGCGCCGCGATCGGGTCGGGATCGGCCGCGATACTCAGGCTGATCGTCACCGGGTATCGGTTGCCGACCGACTCCTGGATCAGGGCGTGATCGTCGGTGTCGAGCCCGTTGGTGACCGCGATCATGTTGTCGAACCGCGAGAAGAAGACGTAGCCGTCGCGGTTGCCGAACAGTTGGGAAAGATCGGCGTACAGCCGGGACTGCATCGTCTGGAGATCGACCTCGCGGCGCGGCTCGGGCGTGACCGTCCACGGTCCGTAGTTGTCGAGTTGGATCAGCGTTATCTGCGTGTTCGTCACGGATACCGAGTTTCTCGGGCCGAACCCGTATTTTACTTTGGTTATGGGAAACGGTCCGTCGATCTACCACCGTGTGCCGTCCGACCGAAGCCCGGTGAGCGCACCGCGCACCCGCTGCCACAGCGGTTCCAGAACCGGGTTCGCCCCGATACCGAGATACGCGCGCTGCGGACGGTACTCACCGGTCCGAACGAGGTGGAGTGCGATCGCGGTCGCGCGGTGGTTGCCGTCGGCGATCGATGGCGGTCCGCTGCCGCGACGCTTCGTGAGGACGAGCGGGCCGAGGCGGTCGCCGTCGGCGAGCGTTTCGGCCATCGAACACACCCGCTCGACGTCCACTCCCGTCTCGGCTTCGAGCGCCGCCCGATCGCCCGCAGCGATGCGTCGCGCCCCATCGACGAGGTCGCCGCTCGGCGCAAGCGCACGCCAGCCGAGACGGTCGGGACCGTCCACGAACTGAAGCCGCTCGAACTCCGCCCGACGGAGCGTGATGCGCGCCCACTCGACTGGCTGCGCTCGCCAGAGGAAGGCAGCGGCCCCGGGTTTTCGCTGGAGCAGCGCGTCGAGCGCCTCGTCGTCGTCGAGCGCCCCGACCCCTCGATCGTCGAGTGTGTTCTCCGGCCGGTCGTCGAACGCGCTCTCCGACTGGTCGCCATGGTCGTCGTGGTCTTCGTGGTCGTCGACTGCACCGGTCCCTGGCACGGCGACCGTTCGTTTTCGCGTTTCAGCGGCGAGCCAGTAGTCGATGACTACGCGCTCCGGGACCTGCTCACCCGTCCACGACGCGCTGTCGGAAACCACGACCCGGTATTGGCCTTCGTCGGGCTTCAACGCTCCGCCGGAATCCGACCGAGCACGTCGAGCTGGTGGGCGACATAGGTCAGTTCGCCACGGTCGATCTGCCGGTGACGCGCGGCGGTCCAGCCAGCGAGCGTCGTCGGGTCGAACCGCCCCGTTTCGTCGAGCGCGCCGGCGATCGTGTCCACGATGTACCGGAGGAAGAACGTCTCGTCGTCGGGGTATTCTCCCGATCGGGGGTGGACCACCCAGTCGGAGCCGCCAGCGGCGAGTACCGTGTCAGTCTTGCTTGCACGGGCGAGGAGGTGGCGGCCGGCGTGGCTGTCGCCGCCGTCGTCGATGTGGGCGTGAAAGGCCCGCTCGATCCTCGTGTCGAGGTCGGGATCCACAGGTGGGGAGAGGATCGTTCCGCCGTCGAAGGTGATCGGGAAGTACCAGCAGCCGCCGGGACGGAGCCCGGCGCGGAGGGCGTCGAACGCGCGCCGAGCGTCGAACAGGTCGAGGAACGCCTGGCCGACCAGCAGGTCCCACGTGCTGGTCTCGACGTACTCGAAGGCGTCCGCAACCGCGAACTCGAGATCGACCCACTGCTCGTCGCCCTCGATGCGAAGCCCGTCGTCGATTTCGGCGGCTTCGTAACCCGCGTCGGTGACCCACTGCGGCAGGCGTTCGCGGGCGGCGTCGATGTTCGTCGCCTCGCGGTCGACCAGGGTGTACTCGACGGCAGCGGGGAGCACGTCGCGTTCGACGAGGCGTTTGAGCGTTGCGCCGATCCCCGCACCGACGTCGAGCACGCGGAGCGGTCGCTCGCCCCGCTTTTCGTCGATTCTCTCCACTTCCGTGGCTAGCCGATCGAGCACCTGGCGGTCGAGTGCACGATCGTCGACCGTCCGCTTCGCGGCGAGGTACCGCTGGAACTTCCCGTCAGTGTTCGACACGATCCACCGTCCCAGCCTGGTTCCGGCACTGTGATCCTCCCATCGATTCGGTGTCGCCCGCAACGAACCCGTCGAGAAACGCTCGAACACGGTCGGTGGTCTCGGCCCACATCGGCCACGTCTCGTATCGATCGTGGGCCGCTTTGCCCATCTCAGCCAGGCGTTCGCGGTCGGTTTCGAGCGTTCGGACGGCGTGCGCTACCGCACCGGGATCACCGGGGCGGAGCAAGAATCCGGTCTCGCCGTGGGTGACGACCGATCGTGCGCCGCCGGCGGTCGTGGCGAGCGCCGGCAGCCCGAAACTCATCCCTTCGAGGTACGCGATCCCGAACCCCTCGTGGGTCGAGGGCATCGCGAGCACGTGACTCTCGTGGAGAACGTCCCGCAGCGCGCCGTCCGGGAGTTCGCCCGCGAACGTCACGCGGTCGTCGACGCCGAGCCCGGCGACCAGCCGGCGGATCGACGAGGCGTATCTCGGGTTCGCATCCGGGCTCCCGACGACCTGAAGTCGCCAACGTTCGCTGGGAAGTCGTGAAAGCCCTTCGATCAGGGTGTGAAGCCCCTTGCGGGGAACGAGACTGCCGAGGAAGACCACGCGGAGCGGCCCCGATTCCCGGGCAGGGGCTTCGATCGCAGCCGGGTCGATGGCGGGATCGAACCGGTCGCCCGCCGGCGGCGCGACCATCGTTTCGGCCGTGGTGAGGTCTTCAACCGTTTCGCGCGTCGCTTCGCTGTTGCAGATCGCGCCGTCGACGCTGGCGAGGTAGCGGCGCTCGACCGCGCGGTACAGCCGCTTCGCGGGGCGTGGATGGGTCTCGCTGCTGCGGAGGTGGTGGACGATAGTCACGATCGGGATGTCGCGCCTGGCGCGCAACCGGGCGTTGAGCCCGACGAGCGAAGGGTGAGCGAGCTCGTCCTGAAGCAGGACATCGACGGGAGCGTCGATCCAGTCGAGCAGCCGTGTCGAGAGGCCGTCGAGCAGCCCACGTGCGTAGTCGCGCCACGGGAGTTCGACGATCTCGACACGATCGCCCCGATCGCGAAGGCCCTCGACGAGCTTGCGGTCGTACCGGAACCCGCCGGTGTTGGTGTCGAGGTCGCCGTAGCACACCAGGCCGACGTTCATGATCCCGTGTCGGCGCTCACACCGACTCCTCGTAGGCGGCCCACGCGTCGTCGTCCTCGTGGATCGTGACCGTGAGCGTCGAGAGGTGGTCGGTGTCGAGTTCGTCGGCCGCGAGCTTCCAGACGACGCGGGCGAAGTGCTCGACGCTCGGGTTGTGGCTCTCGAACATCGGCTGGTCGTTGAGCAGCGCGTCCTCATAGCGTGCTCGGATCTCGGCGAGCACCGCTTCGACCGCCTCGATGTCGACGAGGTAGTCGTCCTCGTCGAGTTCGGGGCCCGCGAGCGTGAGTTCGGCCTCGTAGTGATGGGAGTGGACCTCGCCCTCAGGCCCGGGGTCAGGAACCGTGAGGTAGTGCTGGGCGATGAAGTCATCCCTCACGCTAACCGTGTACATACCACTCGCAGGATTGCCTGACATAAATATCGTCGCGCCGCGGAAGCGGCTGCGGCGGCAGGGCGGTGGCGGTTGCGAAGCGGTAGCGGTTACGCGGTGGCGGTTGCGGGGCGGACTTGGCGTCTCGACGAGCGCCGGAGCACGCTTCGCGCGTGGTTCGAGGGAGCGAAGCTCCCTCGTCATCACGAAAGGCGCGAAACGCCTTTCGAACGACTCCGAACCCTCGTTCACCTTCGGCTCACGAGAACGCAGCAAGTCGAAGCTCAGGAGGGCTCCGCTCTCCTGGCGTCTCGTGTGAGTGAAACGAGCACGAGGCTTGTCGGAGGTTTCTCTGACAGCGGATGAAGGGCGAGCGACGGGCGGTGCGAACGAAGTGAGCACCGCCGAACGCACGAACGGGGAGGAACGACCCGTGAGCGAACGGAGTGAGCGCGCGCCGAGGGCTTCGGTGGTGTTGTGCAGAGGCGGGGCGGTTACGGAGGCGAGGCGGTTGCGGCGAGCGCCAGGAGTCCTGCCGCGACCAAACGAGCAACGCGAGTGACCGAGTGGAGTGAGGGGGCGCACTCCCCCCCCCCTTGCAAAAAGGTTCAACGCAAAGGCTATGATCGCGGCGTGCCCGGCTCGAACCATGAAACTCGGGGAGTGGGAGGCTGCGGCCGTCGATCCGGGGGAAGGGCCACCGACCACCGACGAGTGGGTCGCGGTCGATTCGCTGCGTCCGTCACGCTTCGCTGGCGAGCACGCCGTCGCCTACCGGACGTCGTTCGCGGATCCACGCGATGGGGCGGGTCGAGCGCTGCTCGAACTCCACGGACTCTCCCCTCGCGGACGGGTCTGGCTGAACGGCGACTTCTATGGCACGCACGACACCCCCTTCACGCCGTTCCGATCGGTGTTCGAGCCCGCCGACAGGAACGAACTCCTCGTCGAGTGTCGAACTCCCGAAAACCGACTGGACGATGCCGGGGAAACGTCGCCGGCGAACGAGCCAACGATCCCCGGCGTCCGACGAGCGAGCGTCGAACCCACCCCCGAGAACGTCATCACCGACCTCACGATTCGTCACTACGACACCGACGACGGCTCGGGCGTCAACGCGATCGTCACCGTCGATGCGGGCACCGATCTCCGCGATCGAATCGAGCTTTCGCTTCGATCGGCAGACACGGATGGAATGAGTGCGCTGAGCCATGTGGGCGTTACTGCCGACGCGGGCGATCGCGTGACCGTCCGCGGCCAGCTCACCGTCCGCGACCCCGACCGGTGGTGGCCACGCGGGTTCGGCGCGCAGAACCGCTACACCGTCCACGCCGCGCTCGACGAGAGCGAGCGGACCGCCACGACTGGATTTCAAACGGTCGAGAGTCGCTCCGACGGAATCGTCGTCAACGGCACCCGGGTTCCGATCCGGGGACTGTGTGTGCGATCGCCCACCCCCGAAACGGTCGAGCGCGCGCTCGCAGCGAACGCGACTCTCGTCCGTCCCGTGGGTGCGGTTCCGCCGCCCGCGTTCTACGACGCTGCCGACGAGGCGGGGCTGCTCATCTGCCAGGACGTCCCGCTCGATCCCGGCGGACTCGACGTCGAGCGGCCGCGACGAGTCGCCCGCACTCTCGGCGGCGCGTACGGCCACCACCCGAGCCTCGCAGGGTTCGGCGTCCGCGACGACGCCGCACGCTTCGAATCGATCGACGACGAGGGTGATCGCTACGTCCTGCGTGCAACCAGTGGTGGTGATCCTGCAGCGACCGCGACGGCGGCTGCGGAAGCGTTGCCGAACGACGTTCCCGCCTTCGTCTTTCCCGGCTTCGATGCTGGCCCCGAAGAGGTGTCGAGCCCGACTGCGTGGCTGCTCGACGGCTACGCCGGTGCTGACGATCCGCTGGATGCCGGCACACACACCCGCTACGTCGTTCCCGGGGCGGACGCGGACGAACGTGCCGAACGCGCCGGACACGCACTCGAACGACTCCGGGAGTCGGGCCGTCCGATCGTCACGGCGCTCCCGCCAGCGACGGACGATAACGACACCGATCCGATCGAGACCGCCTTCGCGCCGGTGAAAGCGTTTCTCGACGAGTCCACGCCGGGTGAAACCCGCGCCGTCGTGGTGAACGACACTCCCGAACCGGCAACGGGTGACCTCGCGTGGACGGCCGGCGACGCCGATGGGGCGCTGTCGGTCGAAATCGGCCCGCTCTCGCGGGACACGGTCGGCGAGATCGACGTGCCGATCGAGGCACACCGTGTCGAACTGTCCCTGTCGATCGACGATCACGTGGTGACCACAACAGTCGATCGGTAGCGGCGGATCGGCGGTGTGGGGAAGTCGGCGACGCACCACCCATGGTACTTGTTTACAGACTGTCGTGACCGCAACGTTTAAACCCGTTCTGGCAGTACGTGCAGATACCAGAACGCCGCTGGCGTTTCTGTGGGATCGCACGCACACCGAAATGATACGGGCTTCTCCTCACCAGCCGACAGCGACCGACCGGGAGCGGCGACCACGGACGCCAGCGCGACTGGAATCGTAACGAACCATGCCAAGCACAATCGAACAATCAGCGAACGTTGAACTCACCGACGACGACCTCGACAGCGACTCGAAAGGCAAACTGATCAAACTCGCCGGCAAGCTCCGCGACCGGCGCAACGACCTCAATCAGATGGCCTCCGAGCGCGCCTCCAAGCGCGACGACCTCAACGCCAAGACCCGCGAGAAGGTCGACGCCGCCCAAGAGCACCGCGAGCAGCGCGACGAGCTCAACGATCAGGTACAGGAGCACAAGTCCAAACGCAACGAGCTCAACGCCGAGGCCAACGAGCTGTTCGACGAGGTCGACGACATGAAGTCCGACCTCGAACTCGACGAGGGCAAGGACCTCGACGAGCTCGAATCCGAGATCGAGGACCTCGAGTTCAAACAGCAGACCGAAGTGCTCTCCAGCGAGGACGAGCGCGAGCTGATCGAGAAGATCGAGAACAAACGCGAGGAGTACCGACAGCGACAGGAGGCCCTCGACGACACCGACGGGCTCGAAGAGATCAAGGCCGAGGCCGAGGAGGTCCGTGCGGAGGCCTCCGAACACCACGAGAAGGTCACCGAGCTCGCCGACGAGGCCCAGGAGCACCACAACCAGATGATCGAGGCCTACCGCGAGGCCGACGACGTCCGCGACGAGGCCGACGAGTGGCACGAGAAGTTCGTCGAGGCCCAGGAGGCCGCCGACCGCCACCACGAGGACTTCGTCGAGGTCCAGAAGCGCTTGCGCGAGATGGACAAAGAGGAAGAAGAGGAGCGCAAATCCGAGCGCGACAAGAAGCGCGAGGAGGCCGAAGCCGAGGCCGAGGAGATCTACGAGCAGTTCAAGCAGGGCGAGACCCTCGACACCGAGGACCTGATGAAGCTGCAGAAAGCGGGCAAGCTCTAAACCGATTCGACGCGACGTTTTGTGATCGTAGCCGCCGCAGCGACCGCTACACGACGAGCGAACCCTTAATCCCTCCCGCCCTCCGAACGGCGGTATGACGGATCACCGATCCCGACAGCGAGCGCTCGGCGGTATCGTTGCGGGCGCGACCGCGGGTGCCGGCGTGTGGGGGACGATCAAGCGGTTCCGTTCGCAGGTCAGCGACGGCTACGACGTCGCCGAGGTCGCGGTCGAGGGGCCGATCACGCGCGAGGGGAGTCGCCTTCCGAGCAGCGGACAGAGTTCGACTCCCGCGGACAAGGTGGTCGCGGAGATCGAACGCGCCGACGAGGACCCCAACGTCCGGGCGCTGATCGTGAAGCTCAACACGCCCGGCGGCGAGGTGCTCCCGAGCGAGGACATCCGACTCGCTGTCGAGCGGTTCTCAGGCCCGACGATCGCGTACGCGACCGACACCTGCGCGAGCGGTGGATACTGGATCGCGAGCGGCTGTGACGAGCTCTGGGCGCGCGAGGCCAGCATCGTCGGCTCGATCGGCGTCCGTGGCTCGAACGTGAACGCCAAGGGGCTGGGCGACAAGCTCGGCCTCGAATACCAGCCACTCAACGCCGGCGAGTACAAGGACGCCGGCTTCCCGTTGAAAGAGCCCGAGGAAGAGGATCAAGAGTACCTTCAGGGGATCGTCGACGACTACTACGAGACGTTCGTCAAGCGAGTCGCAGAGGGGCGCGGGCTCGACGAGGAGACGGTCCGCGACACCGAAGCACGGGTCTATCTGGGCACCGACGCCAACGAGAACGGGCTCGTCGACGAGCTCGGCACCCGCGAGGACATCGAGGACGAACTCGCCGACCGGCTCGACACCCGCGAGGTCACCGTCGAGGAGTTCGAACCCCAACAGAACTTCCTCGAACGGCTCCGGGCGGAGTCCCAGGGCGTGGCGTATGCCTTCGGCGCGGGCGTCGCGGGCGCGGTCGGCGTCGACGAGGAGTTTCGACTCCGGCTGTAGATCAGCTGCGAACCGTGTTCCGAAACACGGCCGGGTCATGACGCACGTTTTTATTCGACGACGCCATCGAACCGGGCGTGAGCAGCCTGGTCGTCTGCATCGATCGCGGCGCGGTCATCGCCGACGCCGCTGGTGAGACGCCGGTGGTCGGCGAGCGGGCGGTGCGCTCGCTCGTCACCGAGGTCGGGCTCGACGATCCCGAGGACAGTCGGGTGAACTGCCTGCTCGAAGGCCTCCGGATCACTCGCGAGCGCCGCGACGAGGGCGAGGAGCCGGTGCTGGCGGTGGTGTCGGCTCCCGACGAGTCAGTCGATAGCGACCGGGCGATCGCCCAGCAGATCGACGACCTCCTCGCCGATCATCCTGTGGAGTCGGCGGTGGTCGTGACCGACAACGCGGCCGACGAGCGGCTGGTCCACGTGATCGAGAGCCGGGTTCGCGTGGATGGGGTCTCGCGGGTCGTGGTGCGGCAGGCGCGCGATCTCGAATCCACCTACTACCTCCTGAAGCAGTTTCTCGCCGACGAACAGCTCCGGGCCACTGTACTCGTTCCGATCGGCCTCTTCTTGCTCGCGGTGCCCATCCTCGTCGCCGTGCAGAACGTGACGGCCGCGCTCGCGGCGGTCGCCAGCGTCGCCGGCCTGTTCTTGCTCTACAAGGGCCTCGGGGTCGACGACGCGCTCGCGGTGCTCGCGAGCGGGGTTCGCGACGGGCTCTACACCGGTCGGGTTTCGGTGGTGACGAGCGTGGTCGCGGCGGGGCTCGCTCTCGTCGGGATCGTCGCGGGCGTCATCAGTGCCACGCCGCTCGCGGCCGAGGCGAGCGTGCTGACGACCGCGATGGCGTTTCTGTTCGACAGCGTGCCGTGGCTGGCGATCGCCGCGCTGACCGCGAGCATCGGCCGTGCGCTCGACGAGTGGCTCCGAAACACCCAGATAGGAAACGCCGCGCTCAACCTGCCGTTCGTGGTGATCGCGGTCGCGTTCGTGGTCCGCGGGTTCGCGGCGTACTTCCTCGAACGCGCCGGCGTGATCGACCCCTTGACTGTTCCGCCGATGGCGCTCGGGATCGTCTCCATCCGGGGATTCGAGATCGCCGGCGACATCCGACTGGTGGCGTTCGTGGTCGTCGGTGTCTGCATCAGCCTGCTCGGCGTCGGCGTGGCCGCCCGACTCGGCGAGTGGCTCACGGTCGAAGAGCCCGCCGAGTCACCGTAGCGCGTCGAGTAGGTCGGCGAGCGTCGCGAGGTCGTACTGGCCCGGTGCGGTCGCCGCATCCGGGTCGACGGGCGCGTACGCGATCCGCGAGCCGTACAGCGGTGCGATCGCGCGGGAGTGCCGTCCCGTCGCTCCCATTGCCATCGTCGCCACCCGATGTCCGTCGGCGTCGAGATCGCGCGTGACCGAGAGGAGCGCGAGCACGTCGTCGATCGACGTGGCGGTGGTCGCAAACTTTCCGATATCGCCGTGTTCGCAGGCCCGCGAAAGCGTCTCCCGAAGCTCCGACTGCGGTGGCGTTCCCGAGAAGTCGTGAGCCGAGACCACGACGCTCGCATCGTGCTCGCGGGCGTGGGCAACGACATCCGCACCGCCGTCTTCCCCTGCATGCTCGTTCTCCGTGACTGCTGCGAGTTCGATGTCGATGGCTTCGACGCCTGGATGCTCGGCGGCCTGGCGGAGCACGTCGAGTCGTTTCGGCCCCTCGGCGGCCCCACCGCCCTCGACTTCCGTCCGGTTGGTCGCCAGTAGCGGAAGCTCGCCGTCGTAGGCGTCGAGCGCCACGAGTGGATCGGACGCGAGGTCCAGCCGGAACTCGACGGCGTCGGCGTGTTCGCGCGCAGCCGGCTCTTCGGCGAGGTCGGCCGTGGCGGCCGCGAGAACGAGCGACTCGAAGTTCATGTCCTTGAGTCCGGCCGGGCGAACAAAAGTCCCGCTATGGCTCGAACGGCGCGTGCTCGACGGCGTATCCACCGGCGGTCGGGCGGACGTCCTCGACGGCGTAGAGCCGGATTCGTCGTTCTTGCTTCGTGACGACGGGGAAATCGTAGTGTTCGACGTCGTAACCGAGTTCTTCGTCCGCCGCTTCGCGTTCGGCGACGAACTCGCGGTGGTTGTCGAGTCGCCGTTCGACGTACGATCGTGACCGTGCTTCGAGGCCCGCGATCCGGTCGTCGAACCCCGCGAGGAGCGCGCGGTCGCGGTCGAACCCGACCGAGTTGCGACCGGCGAGCATCGCCGCGAGCGTCGTTGTTCCGGTTCCCCAAAAGGGGTCGAGCACGCGATCACCGTAGACCGAGTACATGTTGACGAGCCGGAGCGGGAGCTGGAGCGGGAACGCGCCCGAGCGGTCGCGGCCCTCACCGTCGAGGGCCTGGTCGGTGCCCGTGAGCGTCCAGAGATCGGAGAACCAGTCGTTGCGCTCCTCCCAGAAGTACGCGCTCTCGTAGCGGCGGCGCTCGCCCGGCGGGAACTCGCGCGTCGAGCCGTTCCGGAAGACGAGGATGTACTCGTGTTCGAGGGTGGTGTAGGCGTTCGTCGGCACCATCCCCGAGCCCATGAACTTGGTGAGGCGATTGACGGGCTTTCGCCAGAGGACGTCGGGCAGTGATCGGAACCCGCGCTCGCGCATCGCCTCGACGACGGCCGCGTGGTTCGGGTACTGCTGGAACTCGTCGTCGATCGAGCGGGTGGCGTCGCCGACGTTGATGCAGGCGATCCCGCCCGGTTTGAGCACGCGCGCGAGTTCGTCCCACGCGGGGGCGAGCGCCGCGTGCATCGCCTCGAAGGCCGCGTCGCCGGCACCCCGATCGAGGTGATCGCCGATCGCCGGATCGAGATCGGCGAAGAGATCGTCCCAAAGTTCGATCATCGGGTACGGCGGCGACGTGACCACGAGATCGATCGAATCGTCGGCGAGCGCCAGGTCGCGGGCGTCGCCGACCGCGGTCACGTGCTCGGTCTGCACGTCAGTTCCTTCGTGGATCGCACTAACAACGTTGTGGTTCGTCGCTGTGTGGTATTCTTGCCGTCTGCCGGTTGTTGGCGGTTGCGGTGGCAGTGCGGGCCTGGCGTCTCGACGAGCGCAGCGAGTCGAGGCTCAGGAGAGCGAAGCTCTCCTGGCGGATGAAGGGCGAGCCCGTGAGCGAAGCGAACGGTCGAGGGCTTCGGCGGTGGGGTTCCTCGGTGGATCGAGGGCGAGGGAACGGAGTGACTGAGGGCTCGGGCGGTGCGGTCGTGGAACGCGGTGCGGATGTAGACGGAGACCGTCCGCGTAAGCGAAGCGAGCGCGGTTCGCCGCGAACGCCGACGGCGTTCGCGGGTGTTTTTAGTCCAGGTTTTTGGACGGGGTTCGACTGAGCGACCGCAGGGAGCGAGGGAGGACCCCGTGTAAAAAGTGGGTTTTAGAACTCGTCGATTACCGGAATCCCCATCGTCTCGAAATCGCTCATCGCGGCGAGCTTTGCGGAGACATCGTCGAGACCGACCGTCTCCGAAACCACCACACTCGGATCGAGTTTGCCGTCAGCGACCATCCGGAAGATCTCGTCGTATCGAGTCGGTGGCATCCCGAGCGAGCCGACGAACTCGATCTCCTGCATCACCATCATGTCGGTCGGGAGTTCGACGGATCCCTGCTCGTCGTCGGTGCTGAGTCCGACCTGGACGTGCTGGCCGCGGGTCCCGAGGCTCATGATCGAGTTGCGGCAGGTGGTCGCGATCCCGAGCGCATCGACCGAGACCGCTGCGCCGCCGTCGGTGATGGCTTTCACCTCTTGGGGTACGTTCTCGGTTTCGCTCGCGTTGACCGTCTCGCTCGCGCCGAGGTCCTCGGCCAGCTCGAGCTTCTCCGATTGGAGATCAATCGCGACGACGTTCCCACCGAGTGCGTCGGCGATGTGTACGGCTGAGAGTCCGACGCCGCCGCAGCCGTGGACCGCGACCCAGTCGCCGGCGTCGACATCCGCCTGGTGAGCGAGCGCGTGAAAAGCGGTCATGAACCGACAGCCCAGTCCTGCCATGTCGACTGCCGAGACGCCGTCGGGGAGTTGGACGGCGTTGTGGTCAGCAACGGGAACGTGCATCTCTTCGGCGAACGCGCCCGGAGCCGCTTCGTTCAGCCCGAGCGGCACGATGTTCTCGCAGGTGTTCGAGTGGCCGGTCCGACACTGGTGGCAGGTGCCGTCGCCGAGGTTGAACGGGACCGTGACTTGATCGCCCTCACTTACGTTCTCGACCTCGCTCCCGACGTCGATCACTTTGCCCGCGGGCTCGTGGCCGAGGATCTGGCCTTCGGGTGGCTTGAGCCCGAGCCAGTCCCACTCGCCCTGCCAGCCGTGCCAGTCGCTTCGGCAGATGCCACACGCCTCCAGCTCGATCACCGCGCCGTCGGCGGCGGGATCGGGCGCGTCGACCTCTGTCACGTCGAGCGGTTCGCCGTACTCGCGGAGGACTGCTGCGCGCATACCGTGGCCGACGAGCGGCACCGGCATAGTCGTTCCCCCGAAACCGGCGTCGAAGTTACCGATGTTCAACACTGGGGCGAAGATACTTTTCGATGGAAGCACAGTAACGAGTATGTCGTTTCAGCTATCGGGCGAGCAGGAGGCGATCCGGAGTGCGGTCCGGGAGTTCGCCGAGGAGGAGATCGTACCCGTCGCGCGCGAACACGACGAGTCGGGCGAGTACCCTGAAGAGCTCCGGAAGGAGGCTGCCGAGTACGACTTCGTGGCCCCGAACATCCCGACGGAGTACGGCGGCGCGGGGATGGACACGCTGTCGTCGGCGCTCGTGACCGAGGAACTCTGGCGCGCCGACCCGGGGATCGGGAGCGCGGTCGGATCGGCTGGGTTCGGAAGCAACATGATCGTCAAGTACGGCGACGAGTGGATGAAAGAGGAGTGGCTCCCGCCGATCGCGGCGGGCGAGTCGGCCTCCGCGAGCGCGATCTCCGAGCCCGCCCACGGCTCGAACGTGGCGGGGATCGAAACTCGCGCCGAGAAGGACGGCGACGAGTACGTTCTCAATGGCAACAAGATGTGGATCACGAACGGGACGGTCGCCGACATCGCGGTCGTGATGACGAAAACCGATCCCGGCGCGGGTCACCAGGGGATCACCGCCTTCCTCGTTCCGACCGATTCCGAGGGGTTCTCGACCGAGAAGATCGACAACAAGCTCGGGATCAGGGCCTCGGATCTCGCCGAGGTGATGCTCGACGACGTGCGCGTGCCCGAAGAGAACGTTATCGGCGAGGTGAACAAGGGGTTCTACCAGCTCATGGACTTCTTTGCGTCGGGTCGGACCAGTGTGGCCGCCCAGGCCGTCGGAGCCGCACAGGGTGCGCTCGACGCCGCGCGAGAGTACGCGGGCGAGCGCGAGCAGTTCGATCAACCCATCGCGGAGTTCCAGGCGATCCGGCACAAGCTCGCGGAGATGGCGACGAACGTCGACGCCGCGCGCTCGCTGACCTACCGGGCGGCCACCCACGTCGAGGCGGGCGACGACGACGCGGTGCGCTTTGCGAGCATGGCGAAGCTCTTTGCGAGCGAGCACGCGGTCGACGTGGCCGACGAGGCGATTCAAGTGTTCGGCGGGGCGGGCTACGTCACCGATCACCCCGCCGAGCGGTACTACCGCGACGCGAGGATCACCAAGATCTACGAGGGCACCAGCGAGATCCAGAAGAACATCATCGCCGACCAGTTGTTATGAACCACGACGAGTGGGCTGTCGGCCAGGCAACGACCACCGTGACGGTCGACGGCCACGACCTCTCGGTGGCGTACCGCGACGACGGCCCCGGCAGCCACGACGGCAGCGGGGGTCTCGACAGCGAAGGCGACGAGAGTGGCGACGGCACGAGCGGGACGGACGACCCGCCCGTCGTCTTCCTCCATGGCATTCCGACGTGGTCGTTTCTCTGGCGTGATGTCGTCCCGGCGATCGCCGAGGATCGGCGCGTCATCGTGCCCGACCTCCTTGGGTACGGCAACTCCGCGATGGCCGACGGGTTCGATCGGTCGATCCGCGCCCAGGAGGCGATGCTCGCAGCGTTGCTGGAGGAGTTGGGAATCGAGACGGTTTCGATCGTCTCTCACGACATCGGCGGCGGGGTCGCGCTGCGCTACGCCGCCCACCATCCGGACGCGGTCGCCCAGCTGGTCTGCTCGAACGCGGTGTGTTATGACTCGTGGCCGGTGGAGTTCATCACCGACTTCGAACTCCCCGAAACCACCGAAACGCCGCTCGACGACCTCGAAGAGCAGGTGAGTTCGGCGTTCACGCTCGGCGCGTACGGCGACCCCGATCCGGCGTTCGTCGAGGGACTGACCGCGCCGTGGCTCTCGGAGGAAGGTCGTACCTCGCTCGCGCGGTGTGCGGTGGCGACCAACACGAATCACACGACCGAGATCGACTACGACGCGATCACCGCCGACTTCCTCGGCTTGTGGGGTGCTGGCGACGACTTCCAGCCGATCGAATACGGCGAGCGCCTCGCTGACGATCTCGACGGCGAGGTGGTGGGACTCGACGAGGCTTACCACTGGGTGATGGCGGATCGGCCCGACGCGTACGTCGCGGAACTCCGTGAGTTTCTTACGCCGGGTGCGGGATGATCCCTGTAAGAGCGATTCGATGACCGACGACGCGCCCGAATGGGAGTTCTCGCACCGCGACGTGGTGATCCTGCGCGAGCTCGCGCGCGATCCCCAGGTGTCCTCGCGCGAACTCACCGACATCCTCGCCGAGGAGTACGACATCGACGTCTCGCACGTCACGATCAGCGAGTCGATCCGCCGAATGCGCGAGGAGGGGGTCTTCCGCGAGGCGATCATCCCGAACGAGGAGTACTTCATCTTCGGGCTGTTCGAGTTCAAGTTCGACCCCGAGCATTTCGCTGAGGAGTGGCGCGCGGCGATGGAGTACATCCGCGACTCGCCGAACACCCTCTTCTATTTCCTCTCCGACGGCGAGTACCAGTGGAAGACCGTGATGATGTTCCCCGCCCGCGAGGCCGAGTCCCGGTGGATCCACGAGTTCTACAAACAGCACGGGAAGGTCGTGGCGAACATCCGCAACTCCGTCGTGACGAACGTCCTCAAGTTCGGAACCGACCCCGAACTCCTCGAAAGCTTGAACGACGACTGATCGACGAGTCGCGCGCCGTCGCTTCTGGCTGAGCGGATGCACGTTTTTGTGTACCGCAGTTCGGACTGTGGACATGGAGACTGCCTCGATCGACGACCTCGATCCCGCTCCGTCCGAGAACAATATTGACCGACGAAAACTATCTGGCCCGCTGAACACCGCCGATATCGCGATCAACCGGTACGTCCTCGACCCCGACGAGCGGTTCAGCGGCTCGATCCACGCACATATGGACCAAGAAGAGGTGTTTCTCATCGTCGAAGGAGAGGCGACGTTCGAAACGTACACACCGCGAAGCCGTGCAGAATCGAACTGTTCGGTCGGCGAGATCACTGTCGACGAGAACGAGGCGATCCGGTTCGCGCCTGGCGAGTTCCAGTCCGGCAAGAACGCTGCCGACGAGCCGGTGGTGGCGTTCGCGGTGGGCGCTCCCCGCGACAGCGAGGACGTGCGGGTTCCGCTGCCGTGTCCCGAGTGCGGTCACGAGGACAGACAGCCAGTGATAGTGAATGGCGAAGAGGTCCTCGTTTGTCCCGAGTGTGGTATCGAGTCGGCAGTGGCGTGTCCGGAGTGTGACCGGAGCAATATGCGTGTCAGGCTAGCCGAGGACACCGAATATCTCGTCAACGTCTGTTTCGACTGCGGTGCGGCGTCGGCGGTAGAATGACTGTCGAGAGTGACTGGCAAACCCGTGTACTGCCCTGGTCCCAAGGCGTTGTTCAGCGCACCAGCGAGAGGAGTTCACACCGGAGCACGGTCTCGTCGTCCTGGTTTTTCACCGCAGCGTCGTACCGCACGGTCCCGCTGGCACGCGGATGCTCGCGCTCTTCTTTCGCTACGACCTCGATCTCGACGTGGATGGTGTCGCCGACGTACGTCGGCGCGGTGAAGCGGAGTCCGTCCACCCCGTAGAACGCGATCACGTCCTCGCGCTGTTCGGGCGTGCGCGACTGCCAGAGCAGGCCGGTCATCGCCGAAAAGACGAACGCGCCGTGGGCGATCCGGCCGCCGTACTCGGTGTCGGCCATCCGCTCGGCGTCGGTGTGGTGGTGGTTGAAATCGCCGCTCACGCCCGCGAAGTTCGTCACGTCCGCGCTCGTCACCGTCCGTCCCGCAGTCCGAGCGGTGTCGCCGACCGCGACCGATTCGAAGTAGCTCACAGCGGCTCCTCGCCTGCGATGATCCGGAGCGCGCGGTCGGCGAGTTCGGGAACGCCGGTCTCCATCTTCGGGTACAGCGGGTCGTCGGCGTTGCCCTCCAAGTACCGTCGGAAGAACATCTCGCCGAGGCCCGCGAGTTTGTAGACCGCGAGCGCGCGGTAGAACCGGTCGTGTTCGTACTCGATTCCTGTCTTGGTCTCGTAGCGCTCGACGAGTTCCTTCCGGGTGGGGTAGCCCTCGCGGGTCATGAACGTCGCGTTGAGCGAGTCGGTCGCCGCGGGCGGGTCCGGGTCGCCCGCATCCCACCAGTACGAGAGGAGCCACCCAAGGTCCACGAGCGGGTTTCCGAGCGTGCTCAGTTCCCAGTCGAACACCGCGACGAGCTCCGGCGGTGTGCCAGGCGCGAACATCACGTTATCGAGCTTGTAGTCGCCCTGAACTAGAGTATGGGTCGGCGCGTCGGGCACGTTCGCGGTCAGCCACTCCATCACGTCGTAGAGTGCGGGCACCTCGCGCTCGTCGCTCGTGACATCGAACGCCCATGTCAACTGCTCGGACCACCGCTTCACCTGGCGTTCGGTGAACCCCTCCGGATGGCCGAACTCGCCCAGTCCCACAGTTCCAGGGTCGACGGCGTGGATCTCACAGAGGCCGTCGATCAGCTCTTCGCCGATCCGCTGGCGGTGGGCCGGTGTGGCGAAGCGCTCGGGTTCGGCCTCGCGGAGCACGCTCCCCCCGACGCGCTCCATCACGTAGAACTCACAGTCGAGAATCGACTCGTCCTCGCACGCGAGCACCGTCGGCGGGACTCGTACCGGTGTGTCCTGGAGGTGGTCCATCACCCGGTGCTCTCGGAGGACATCGTGGGCGGTGTCGGCGGTCTCGCCGGGCGGCGGCCGGCGAACCACGAGGTCACGCTCGCCCCACTCCACGAACAGCGTCTCGTTCGAGTGACCTTCTTGATGGTGTTCGATGTGATACTCCTCGACGGAGCCCAGCTCCCGCTCGAAGTAGCTCGCCAACGACTCCTCGTCGACGATCCGGGCGAAGTACGCCCCCTCGGCTTCCTCGGTCCCGTCACCGCCGTTCATGCGTCCCACCACGGCCGCCGCAGTCGTTCGGTTACCATTGGTAGGTCCGTTTGTGGACATCGTATGAATAAATGGGGGTTCGCGGGGGTCGTTCTCGACTGTGCGGCCCGATCGTTTTACAATGGTGTGTGATGATGTATCTGCATGGAGTACGACGACTCGGCGGCCGCACGCGAGGCGACCGACCGCGCCCGCGCGTTCATGGAGGAGGTCGTCCTGCCCGCGGAGCGCTCCCACGCCGGCGGCGAGTCGGTCTCGCGCGAGACCATCGCCGACCTGCGCGAGCAGGCCCGCGAGTACGACATCTACGCGCCCCAGATTCCCGAGGAGCACGGTGGGATGGGGATGGCGTTCCGGGACGTGCTGCCGGTGTTCGAGCAGGCGGGCCGGAGCCTGCTCGGCGCGCCCGCGATGCGTGTCGATGCGCCCGATGAGGGCAACATGCACACCCTCGAACTCGTTGGGACCGACGACCAGAAGGAGAACTGGCTCCGGCCGCTGGTCGCGGGCGAGATCCGATCGGGCTTCGCGATGACCGAGCCCGCCCCCGGTGGTGGATCGGATCCGAAGATGCTCCGGACGACCGCCGAAAAGGACGGCGACGAGTGGGTCATCGACGGCCACAAGTGGTGGACCACGCAGGGCGGCGCGGCCGACGTCCTCCTCGTGATGGCGCGCACCGATCCCGACGCCCATCCCTACGCCGGCTGTTCGATCATCCTCGTGCCGACCGATGTCGAGGGTGTGGAGATCGTCCGCGACATCCCCCACCTCGGCCAGAGCCTCGTGCCGGAGAGCCACGCCGAGATCACGTTCGACGGCGTGCGGGTGCCCGAGGAGAACCTCCTTGGTACTGAGAACGCCGGGTTCGACATCGCCCAGCAGCGACTGGGGCCCGCCCGACTGACCCACTGTATGCGGTTTTCGGGGATGGCCGAGCGCGCGCTCGACGTGGCGAAAGCCTACATGGACGAGCGCGAGGCGTTCGGGTCGTCGCTCGCGGACAAACAGGCCCAGCGTTTTTCGATCGCGGAGGCCGAAACCGAACTCCACGCCGCCCGGACGATGGTCCGCGACGCGGCGGGGAAGATCGCCGCGGGCGAGGAGGCCCGCGTCGAGGTCTCGATGAGCAAGGTGTTCGCCGCGCGCGTCGCCCAGGAGACGATCGATCTCGCGGTCCAGTGCTGTGGCGGAGCGGGAATCGGTCGGGATCTGCCGCTCGCGGACTTCTACGAGGCGGTGCGGGCGTTCCGGATCATCGACGGTGCGGACGAAGTCCACAAGCGCACTATCGCACGCGCGGCCTTCGAGGACGTCGACCCGGCGGAGATCACGGCGATCCCGCAGTTCGGGGACCCGGCCGACTGACTTTTCTCCTGTCTGCCCCGGCCCTCGGCCCTCGGCCCTCGTTCCCGATCGGGACCGTGGCTCGGTGGTGGGGGACCAATCAGAGCCCAGGAGTCGTGCCCACCGAGAATCGAGAGTGTCGCCCGCCGAAAACACTCCGGAGCTACGCGCTCGACTCCGGGGCTGCGAAGGCGGTCGGTCGTTGAAAGTAACGAACGTTTGTTCACGAATCGTTAGCCCATCGACTACCTTATCACGTTTCGGGATATAATATGGGTACAGGAAACGTTTCGTTATGAACGAAGCCCGTGCAGTGATACTTGGCGGTGAGGGAGCGGTTGGGGAGACACTCGCGGTGCAGCTCGCCAACGGTTCGTCAGCAGTGACGCTTCTCGCTGGCGACGCCCATGCGGCCGAACGCGCCGCTGGAGCGGGTGCTGACGCCCGTGTGACCGATCCGAGCTCGACGGCCACGCTCGATCGTGAGGACATCGACGAGGCGGACATCGCCATCGTGACCTCACGTCTGGACAGCCAGAACCTGTTGCTCGCACAGTTTCTCCGTCTCCAGGGGTCCGGGCGCGTTATCGCACTCGTGAACGATCCCGCGAACCTCGAAGCGTTCACCGAGGCCGGTATCGAGACCGTCTGTGCCTCGACGGCGCTTTCGACCGCGCTCGATCGGCAGCGCCGCGGCGTCGAGACAGTCGAGACCGAGCGCTCGTCGAATCGGACGAATCCGGATCGACACACGGAACACGGGGAATCGACGGACGAACCGGAACGTGAACGACTACGATCGGGTGGAGCAGGAGGCGACGCGTAGTGCCGAAGAGTCTCGAACGCGACCTCGGACTGATTTCGGTGCTCGCCATCAGCATCGGGGCGATGATCGGGAGCGGCATCTTCATCCTGCCAGCAGTCGCGGTCGGATACGCGGGCCCGGCGGTCGTGCTCGCGTACGTTCTCGCCGGCATCGTCGTGCTTCCGGCAGCGCTCTCGAAATCCGAGATGGCGACGGCGATGCCCGAATCGGGCGGTACGTACATCTTCATCGAGCGCGGCATGGGGCCGCTCCTGGGGACGGTTGCCGGTATCGGGACGTGGTTTTCGCTGTCGTTCAAGGGCGGACTGGCGTTGGTCGGTGGGGTTCCGTATCTCCTCTATCTGTTCTGTCTCTTATACACATCTCTGATGGNCTTGCCAGCCCGCTCAGAGATGTGTATAAGAGACAGGTCGCATACAGGTCGTCATCGTCGCCGTGATGCTCGTCGCGCTCGGCTGGTTCGCGGTCGGTGGGACGCCGTCGGTACAGCCGACGAACTACGCGGGCTTTTTCGACAGCGGTGTCGGGGGGATCCTCACGGCCACCGGACTCGTGTTCGTCTCGTACGCGGGCGTGACGAAGGTGGCGAGCGTCGCCGAGGAGATCGAAAACCCCGAACGGAACATCCCGCTCGGGATCCTCGGCTCGCTCGCGTTCACGACGGCGCTGTACGCGCTGATCGTGGTCGTCATGCTCGGCGTTACCGACACGTCGGCTATCGCCGCCTCGGACGCACCGATGGCGGTCGCCGCGGAGGCTGCACTCGGCCCCGCAGGCGTCGCCGCCGTCGTGGTCGCGGCGCTGCTCGCGCTGGTGAGCACCGCCAACGCCGGTATCCTGTCGTCCTCTCGATACCCGTTTGCGATGAGTCGGGACAACCTCGTTCCCCCGTCGCTCGGGCAGATCAGCGACCGCTTCAACACACCGAGCGCGTCGATCACCCTCACCGGCGTCGTCCTGCTACTGCTCATCGCGTTCGTCCCGCTCGAAAGCATCGCCAAGCTGGCGAGCGCGTTCCAGATCCTCGTGTTCGTCCTCGTCAACTTCGCCGTCGTTGCGTTTCGCCGCGGGTCGATGGAGTACGAGCCCACGTTCGAGGCTCCGCTGTACCCCTGGATGCAGGGCTTCGGCGTCGTCGGTGGACTGCTCTTGCTCACGCAGATGGGGACCATCCCGCTCCTCGGAGCCGTTCTCATCACGGCCGGAAGCGTCGCGTGGTACTTCTGGTACGCCCGCGACCGCGTCGAGCGCGAGGGTGCCGCCGTCGACGCCGTCCGGCGTGAACTCGGCAAGCAGGCTGTCGAGCGCACCCGTGCAGCCGTCAGCCCGACCGGCGAGAGCTACGAAGCGCTCGTGGCGGTCCCCGAGGACGTGGACCCCTCACACGAGGCGGCGCTCGTGGACGTCGCTGTGGATCTCGCAGCCCCGCAGCACGGACGAGTCTCGGTCGTCAGATTCGACGAGGTGGCCGACCAGGTACCCCTGGAAGCGGCTGCCGAGCAATCGCCCGCCGACATCGAGTTCGAGGAACGGACGGACACGCTCGCGACCGATGTGAACGTCCCCGTTCACGTGAGCGAGGTCGTGAGCCACGATACCCGCCACGCGCTAGCCAATCACGTGACCGAGACCGGTGTCGACACGCTGGTGATGGAGCGGGAAGCAGGCGGCCTCCGCGACCGACTGTTCGGCTCCGACGCCGACTGGGTGCTCGAACACACCGACTGCGACGTGGTGCTGGTGGACGACGACGGCGAGGGGTTCGGCACGGTCGATACCGTTGCCGTCATCACCGACGAGGGGCCGTACGATCCGGCGAAGATCGCCATCGCGGACGCGATCGCGACGGCTCACGATGCCGAGGTGACACTCGAGTACGCGGTCGAGGAGTTCGTATCCGAGGAACAGCAGCGGACGATCACCGACTACCACGAGGAGGTCGCACAGCTCTGCTCGGCACCCGTCAGGACCGGCGTCGTCGCCGACGGTGGGACCACGCCGCTCGAAAGTCGGGCGGCCGATGTCCTCGTCGTCAGCACCGACGAACAGCGACTCGCGGCCGATGCCGACTGTCCGGCGCTCGTCGTCCGCCCGCGCGAGGCGACGAACCCCGGATGGCTCGGTCGGGTGCTCGAGCGCTGGCTGTTGTAGCGAACGGTAAACGCTTTCCCGGGAGGGACCGCGTACTCAGTCCATGCCACAGCGCGATTTGGACGAGCTGGATCGGTACGTGATCTACCGGCTTCAGGAGAACGCCTGGGAGACCTCGGCCGCCGAGATCGCCGCGGATTACGGTGTCTCGCCGAGTACGGTCCGCAACCGCATCATTCGTCTCAGAGATGACGACGTCATTCAGGGGAGTCATATCGACGTCGACTACGAACGCGTCGGCTATCAGCTGTTCACCATCATCTTCTGCACCGCTCCGATCCCGAAGCGCGAACAGCTCGCTCGCGACACGCTGGAGATCCCCGGTGTGGTCTCGGCCCGGGAGCTGATGACCGGTGAGGAAAACATCCACGTCGTCGCTGTCGGGCGCGACGGTGACGACCTCAGCCGCATCGGACGGGACCTCGCCTCGCTCGGTCTCGAAATCGTCGAAGAGGAACTGGTACACAACGAGTACTTCTGTCCGTTCCACTGGTTCGGCCCCGACGAAGAGGCGGCTGACGACGCGCCGTCTCAACCTGACCCGAACGAGGAATGATCGACCATCGGGAACGGTTCGTCGGAGGACTGAAACACACACGATCGCAGTCGATGGTCCGGATTCGTGTCTCGCCGTACGGTTGCGTGAAGGATGGCTTTCCCGGCGGTGCAACGGACTCATCTCACTAGCATGAAAACAGAAATAGTTTACACGATCCGGTCGACGAGAACGCAGTGCCGACACCAAACGGAGACACGTCTTCGGGATTGAGGATCGCTACGGAGTCCTTATCCACGTTTCGGGCGTCTGCGAAGGTCTTCGTCGTCGGAATCCTGATGGGGAGTGCCGACGCCGTTCCCGGCATCTCCGGCGGAACAGTCGCGCTTATCGCAGGCATCTACGGACGCCTGATCGCGGCTATCACAGCGATCACCCCGCCACGTGTCCTCGATCTCCTTCGAGCGATACTACCGGTGGGGTTCCGGGAGTTCGAGACACCGCGCCGGTGCGATCCTCGAGGAGTTCGATGCGGTGTTCGTGGCCACCTTGCTCACCGGAGTCGTGACGGCCGTTCTGATCGTGGGGCGAATCGTTGAGTATGCCGCGGCCAGCGCTCCCGTTCTCCTGTTCGGGTTGTTTTTCGGTCTCATCGCCGCCTCCGCAGTGATCCTCTGGCGAGCGCTCACGGTCGATTCGATCGGCCAGTGGCTGGCAGTAGTCCTGGGATTCTCGCTCGCGTTCGCACTCTCTGGTGGTGTGAAGGTGCTCGATAGTGGCGGTCTTGCGGTCGTCTTCGTTGCCGGTGCGATCGCGGTGAGTGCGATGATCCTTCCGGGAATCTCGGGTTCGCTTCTGTTGATCATCCTCGGGCAGTATCTCCCGATGTACGACTCGCTCAATGGGTTCGTCGACGGGATCGGCGGGATGGTTACTGGTGGTGGGTTCGAAGCGGTCGTGGGTCCTGGGCGTGAGGTTTTCACGTTTCTTTTCGGCGGTCTGGTCGGTCTGTTCACCGTTGCACGCCTCATCAGCCACCTGCTCGACAGGAACCGGGACGCAACGCTGGCGTTTCTCGTTGCCCTTGTCTTCGGAGCCCTTCGAGCACCGGTTGCGGAGCTCTCCAACATAGAGGGGGTCGTTTGGACGGTGACGACGGTCAGCGAGTTCGGCGCAGTGGCGCTCGTGGGGGGAGTGCTGGTGCTCGTTCTCGACTGGTACGCGATAGACATCGACTTCGGCAGTCTGTGAGTGACGATCGTCGTCGTGGGTTTTCTGTGCTCTCCAGACCAGTACCGGGGTGCAGACACGATTCGGCTATCTATCAGTGTACGATTCCGTGGAGAAATCTTTTGATCGGTCGGCCCGCAGTGTGCGTATGTCGACGCCGCCCGACACCCGCACGGAACCGGTAACGGAGGTACTACATGGCCATGAGCACGTCGATCCGTATCGCTGGCTGGAAGCCGACGCCGACGATCCCGCGGTCGCCGATTGGACAGAGAGACAGAGCGAGTACACCAACACTGTTCTCGACGAGGACCTTCGGGCGGCGTTCACCCCGGCGTTCGAGGCACTCACCGAGATTCCCGATTACGGTGCCGTGACGCCCCGTGGCAACCGATACGTTGCTCTCGACCGCGATACTGACGCTGATCGTCCCTCGCTCCATATCCGAGATACCCCCGGAGGGGAGGCGCGCGTCCTCGCCACGCCCGACGACTTCGAGGGCGAAGCGTCCATCGACTGGTTCGACGTCGATCCGAGCGGCGAGCGGGTCGCCTACGGTGTCGCACGGGGCGGCGACGAGCAGTACGATCTCCACATCGCCGACACGAAGACCGGCGAGGTGCTCGTCGACCGCGGGACGGTCGGCCGCACGAGCTCGCTCATGTTCGCGTGGGCAGGTGAAGGCTTCTACTACGTCGCAACGGGTGATCCGAGTGCGGGCGCACAGATGGACAAGGAGTTCCGGCACTACGCCGACGGCGAAGAGATCGTGCTCGCCACCCACGACGACCAGCACGTCTGGCCGCGGCTCGCGTATCACGAGCCCACGGGGACGCTGCTCGCCTCGTTCGGCGAGATGTCCGGCGGGACACGCGTCACGGCGTGGCGGGAGGACGAGGAGACCTTCGAACCGCTCTTCGATGGCGGTGAGGCGAGCGTCGAGGTCGAACTCACTGACGAGACGGTCTTCCTCCGAACCGACGCCGACGCAGCGCGTGGGCGAGTGCTCACAGCGGACGCAGCGACCTTTCTCGCCGGTGAGGAGGCCCCCGAGACGGTCATCGCTGAAGGAGAAGGCGTCATCAGGGAGATCACAACGACGCCGAACTACCTCGTCGTTCACGCCCACCGCGAGGCCGCGAGTCATCTCGCTGCGTACGATCACGACGGCACGCACGCCTTCGACGTCGAACTCCCCGCCCTCTCGACCGTCCACAGCGTCGCCGGCGATCCGGACGCCGATGACTGCTTCTACGTCGTGCAGTCGATCGAGCGACCCGCGTCGGTCGTCCACGCCGACCTCGAAACCGAGACGACCCGAACCGTCCGCGAGCCCGCCCTCGACGTTGCGGTGGACCTCGAGGTCGAGCGTCGAACCATCACGTCGACGGACGGAACCGATGTCCCGATGTTCGTCGCCCATCGTGCTGACCGCGATCCGAGCGACGCGCCGACGGTGCTGTACGCCTACGGCGGCTTTCGAATCAATCTCACGCCGATGTTCTCGCGGTTTCGTCTGCCGTTTCTCGCCGCGGGTGGCGTCTACGCACAGGTCTGTGCTCGTGGGGGCAGTGAGTTCGGCGAGCCGTGGCACGAAGCCGGGATGCGCGCCGAGAAACAACGGACGTTCGAGGACGTCGAGGCTGCCGCCGATCACCTCGCCGAATCGGGTGTGACGACACACGACCGCATCGGTACGATCGGCGGAAGCAACGGCGGACTCACGGCGGGCGCGGTGCTTACACGCGACCCGGACCGGTGGGGCGCGGCGGTCTGTGCGGTCCCGCTGCTCGATATGCTTCGCTTCCATCGCTTCCTCCTCGGCGAATCGTGGACGCCCGAGTACGGCCATCCGGACACCGAAGCGGAGTACGAATGGATCCGCGAATACTCACCCTATCAACGGATCGGGGATCGCGCGTATCCACCGGTGCTCTGCACGACCGCGATGGGGGATTCACGCGTGCATTCGAGTCACGCCCGGAAAATGACTGCACGGCTACAGAACGAGGCGGCCGGCGGTCCGTTCTGTCTTCGCACGGAGACCGACACCGGTCATGGCCTCGGTAAATCGATCGATATGAAAGTCGACGAAGAACTCGATCGATGGACGTTTCTCGCGGCTTCCCTCGGCGTTTCGTCGGAGGATGTCCCCGACGTGACCTGAGAGTACCGGTCCAGTAATCACCTCGAACACGTCTTCCCTGCAACGGATACCACAGTCGTTCGCGCTCGCGTTGGAGACAGACAGCGAACTTTTGCTCGCTCACCGCCATCAGTTCTCATGACCGTCGACGTCGAGGACCTCCAGTTCGCGGCCCAGGCCATCCACGAGGCCGACACCACGGTGGCGATGACCGGCGCGGGCGTGAGCACCGCCTCGGGAATCCCCGACTTCCGTGGCGAGGACGGCCTCTGGGAGCGACACGATCCCGACGATTTCCACGTCTCGCGACTCGACCGCGATCCTGGGGGGTTCTGGCGCGACCGACTCACACTCCACGACGCAGTCTACGGCGACGACATCGAACCGAACGCAGCCCACGAGGCACTCGCTGCTCTCGAATCCACGAACCACCTCGATCGGGTCGTGACCCAGAACATCGACGGACTCCACGCCGCGGCGGGCTCTGAGGGTGTCGTCACGATCCACGGTTCGGGCGAGCGCGCGGTCTGTCGGGACTGCGGTCGGCGCGTTCCGGCCGAGCCCGTCCGCGAGCGCGCCCGCGATGGCGAACTCCCGCCACGGTGTGAGGAGTGTGGTGGAGTTCTGAAGCCTGGCGTCGTGCTATTCGGTGAGCCCCTCCCCGAGCACGCGCTGTCCGAAGCCCACGCGCTCGCCGAGCGCGCGGATGTCTTCCTCGTCGCCGGCTCGTCGCTCACGGTCGAACCCGCGGCGTCGCTCCCCCGAACGGCGGCCGATCGCGGTGCGACGATGGTGCTCGTCAACCTGGAACGCACGCCGCTATCGGATCGTGCCGAGTACGACTTCCGGGCAGACGTGACTGACGTACTGCCCCGACTGCACGAGGCGGTCGTGACGGGCGATCCGCACGACCCGAAAGATCCTCCGGGGACGGGCCGGCCGTAGATTTCTGCGCCGACCCGCCGTCGCGTGCGCGCAGCGTACAGCCAGTGGCAAGCCCACCGCACAGCCCGTCCGGGGCCTCGATCGTGTCGTGAACGGGCGCGAACGCTTTTAGTCGACCCCGCTCGAAACGGATATGATGGAGCTCGACGATCATGCCGAGGAGCTCGCCTCCACCCTCGGCGTTGACAAAGCGGAGGTCAGAGCGGATCTCGAAAAGCTGGTGAACTACAGCGTCCCGATCGACGAGGCCAAAGACAGCCTCCGGCGGAAGTACGGCGACGGCGGCGGGGGCGGCGAGCCGTCGGCGCTCTCGATCGCGGACGTCTCGACCGCCGATTCCGCGGTCGCCGTTCGCGGGGTGGTGCTCACCGTCGGCAAGCGCTCGATCCGGTATCAGGGCGACGACCTCGTGATCCGGGAGGGCGAGATCGCCGACGAGTCCGGAAAAATCTCCTACACCGCGTGGGAGGAGTTCGACCTCTCGTCCGGCGACACGATCGAGATCGTCGGCGCTGGCGTCCGCGAGTGGGAGGGGAGTCCGGAGCTCAACCTCGGCTCCGAGACCACAGTTAAAATCGACGACGAGCCTCTCGACGTGTCGTACGACATCGGTGGCGACACCCACCTCTCCAAACTCGCGCCCGGCGATCGTGGTGTCGCCCTCGAAGTCGCGGTCGCGGAGGTCGAACGGAAGACCATCGACGGCCGTGACGGGGAGACTGAGATCTTGAGCGGTGTGTTCGCCGACGAGACGGGGCGATTGCCGTTCACCGACTGGGATCCACACGACGAGATCGAGGACGGGGCGTCGGTCGGGATCGAGAACGCTTACGTCCGGGAGTTTCGTGGGGTGCCGTCGGTGAACGTCTCGGAGTTCTCCACAGTAAATGCGCTCGATCGCGCCGTCGAGACTGGCGACGGCGCACCACGGATGTCCGTCCGCGAGGCGGTCGTCACCGAGGGGCTGTTCGACGTCGAAGTCACGGGCAACGTGCTCGCGGTCCGTGACGGATCGGGGCTGATCCAGCGGTGTCCCGAATGTGGCCGTGTCGTCCAGAAAGGTCAATGTCGGTCGCACGGCGACGTCGACGGCGAGGACGACCTCCGGGTGAAGGCGATCGTCGACGACGGCACTGACTCGCTGACCGCAGTACTTGGAACCGACCTCACCGCCGCGGTGTACGGCGGCGGGATCGAGGCGGCGCGCGAGGCCGCCCGTGACGCGATGGATCAGGAGGTGGTTGCCGACGACATCCGCGAGACGGTCGTGGGTCGGGAGTTTCGCGTTCGGGGCACGCTGTCGGTCGACGACTACGGCGCGAACCTCGAAGCGACCGAGTTCGAAGCGTGCGACGACGATCCTGCCGACCGGGCCCACGAGCTGCTCGATTCGGCTGACGCGGTGGCGGCCGACGGAGCAGGCGAACGTGGGCGGGTGGACGAATGAGTACCCGTCCGCAGCGCGAGACCGCCTACCGGGTGTTCGCCGCGGAGTTCGACGACACCACCCACTCGTACGCCGAGAGCGACGAGGAGCGCGCGCCGAACTACGTCGTGACGCCGACCGGCGCGCGGGTCAACCGCCTCTTTGCGGTGGGCGTCCTGACCGAGATCGAGTCGGTGAACGAGGAGCAGCTCCGCGCGCGAGTGGTCGATCCCACCGGCGCGTTCGTGGTCTACGCCGGCCAGTACCAGCCCGAGGCGCTTTCGTTCCTCGAACGTATCGATCCCCCCGCGTTCGTCGCGGTCACCGGGAAGGCCCGGACCTTCCAGCCCGAGGACTCCGATCGGGTGTTCACCTCGATCCGTCCCGAGTCGCTCGCCGCGGTCGACGCCGCGACGCGTGATCGCTGGACGGTCGCCACCGCCGAACGGACCGTCGAGCGGGTGGCGACGATGCGCGGCGCGTTCGACCGCGACGAGCGGGATGACGCGCTCAGTGAGGCGCTCGAAGCGGATGACGTCGAGGCTGGCCTCGCGGCCGGTATCCCACGCGCGATCGAACACTACGGGACGACGCCGACGTACCTCGACGCGGTGCGGGGGACGGCGCTCGACGCGGCACGGGTTGTCGCGGGCGAGCGCGAGGAAGTCGAACCGCTCGATGTCGCTCCCGACGAGGGCGACGCGCCCGAACCCGAGGAGACCGATCGTGGCGAACCGGCCGCCGAGACGTCGGACGACGCTGCTGTCGGGGCAGAGTCGACGCCGACGGCGGACGATTCCGCCGAATCCGCGGCCGATTCGGAGACCGACACGAGAAGCGTATCGGATGACGAAGGCGAGTCCACCGCCGAAACCGACGAGCCGGCCACCGTGGAAGCGACGGCCGAGCCAGGCCAGGCGTCGGAGCCCGACCGCGCGGCCGACACGGATCGAGCAACGGGAGAGGACGAGGCCGACGCCGAAGGGTCGCCAATCGAACCATCCATCGAGGACCGCGAACCGACCGGCGAAACGGACGAAACAGAAGCGAGCGCCGAAGACGCCGACAGCGAGGCGGACGAGGAGGCCGCAGCCGACGTCGACCTCGACGATCCCGAGTCGTTCGAACTCGACGACGAGGTGCGAGAGCAGGTCGAGGACGAGTACGGGACCGCTTTCGAGAGCGCCGCGGAGGTCGACGGCCCGGGCGAAGCCGGTATCGAGACGCCCGACGCTCCGGAGGAGAACGACGAAGAGACCGACAGCTCCGACGAGACTGCAACCGCTGACGCGGCTGCGGCCGACGACGCCAAATCGACAGAAACCGTCGATCCCGCCGATAGCGCCGAAGCCGAGGCGTCCGGAGCGACCGATACCGACGAGACCGAGGGAAGCGACGACGCCGACGCCGACGCCGACGGCGACACCGATCCCGAGGAGGCGGTCGTCGCGGCGATGCAGGACCTCGACGGCGGCGACGGCGCGGATCGCGAGGCGGTCGTCGAGCGTGTGGTCGACGAGCACGGCCTTACCCCCGAGGAAGCCGACGACGGCATCCAGGACGCGCTGATGAGCGGTGAGTGTTACGAACCCGACGACGACACACTCAAATCCATCTGATGGCGCGGGCCGAATCGGCACGCGTCGAGCCCGTGCCCGGCGAACCCGCCGCCGTGATCGAGAGCGAGGACGAGCGCGCTCTCTGTGTGGCCGACTACCACGCCGGACTCGAAGCCGGGCTGGGTCGCCAGGGTGTCGAACTCCCGAGCCAGTCACGCGAACGCCGCGAACACCTGCTTTCGCTGTGCGACGAGACGAGCGCGGAGCGGGTCGTCTTCCTCGGCGATCTCGCCCACGCCATCGGCGGCGCACGGGGAGCCGAGCGCGACGAGCTCGAAACGCTGTTCGCCGCACTCGACGGCCGGGCGTCGGTGACGGTCGTGAAAGGCAATCACGACGGCGCAATCGACTCGCTGGCCGACGAGGTGGGAATCGAGATCAACGTGACACCGACCGACGGCACCACGTTCGGTAACGTGGGACTCGCACACGGCCACACGTGGCCGAGCCGGGAGGTACTGGAGTGTGAGGTGGTCTGTGTCGGCCACGAACATCCGACCGTGCGCCTGGAGGACGACGTGGGCGGGAGCCGGGCCGAGCGCGCGTGGCTCCGCGGCCGGCTCGCACCGGAGCCGTTCGTCGACCACCACGGTGAGGGGCTCGCGATCGACGGAGAGTTGGTGGTGTGTCCGGCGTTCAACGACCTCTCGGGCGGGACGTGGGTGAACGTGCGTGGCCAGGAGTTTCTCGCGCCGTTTCTGCCGGACGGGCTCGCGGAAGGCGAGGCGTACCTGCTCGACGGGACCCGACTCGGGAACTACGAACGAGTCTGACCGACGAACCGCCACGTCGTTCCGATCGCCACCGCCACGAACCCGGCGACGGCGAGCACGGCGGCCGCCATCGGCGGTTCACCACTCGGAATGCCACCAGCATTCAGCGCGCGCACACTCAGACTGATCAGCAGGCCGGTACTGCCGATGAGCATCGCCACGCTGTATCGGAACCGACGACGAGCGAGAACGTCCACGAGCGACTGGGCAAACAGGAGGCCGCCGGTGACGAGATAGGCCAGCCAGGAGACGAGCGCGAGGTTCACGTTTGTGTGATGAATGACGGGAACAAAAACATTAGGCCACGAACACCATCGTTTTGTCTCCGCCGGTCGGCAACGAAAACATACTTCCTATATTCAGACGGTCACTTATCGCATACGCAAACCATTCGAGGACACTAAAATTTAAATTCATGATTGGTACTGGTACAAAATAGCTACTTCCGGGCACAGGAATACTTATCGCGTTTCTAAAACGATCTTCTCTAGTCGATGACTGGCTACAAGAATGCATTCGATAAATTCGCTCGTGTTGAGGCTAGGGGATCATCCCCACTATACGAAACGCTCTCACTTGGAGTCGCAGGCGACGAGGAGCTTCTCGTGCTTGCTGGCGAGGTTCCAAACGACCAACCTGCTCCCAATCTCCTTTTTGCTGCAACCCAGTATCTCCTTTTCGAGCGGCCGGCCGAACCGCTTGCAGACCGTTTTCCAAGCATCCAGACCTCTCGAAAACCTCCCGAAGAAAACACGTACGAGACGTTTCGAAACTTTTGTCTCGACCATCGAGACGAACTCGTCTCACTTTTCCACTCGCGTCGTGTTCAAACGAATGTCGTGCAACGGAGCTCGATTCTTCTCCCTGTCTTCGAGTATGTTTCTCGTCAGTGCAATCGAACACAGATCGGACTCGTCGAGATTGGTTCAAGCGCTGGCCTGAATCTGCTATGGGACAGATACGGTTATCGCTACGGAGGACACGCACAGTGTGGAGACCGCCAGAATCCAGTACAACTGTCGTGTGATGTCCGTGGTGGTAACAGCCTGCCGCTCCCTGACAAACTGCCACCGGTAGGGAAACGACTTGGAATCGACCTCAATACGCTTGACGTTCGAGATGAAGACGATGTACGCTGGCTTCGTGCCCTCATCTGGCCTGAACACGAAGAGCGACGGGACATGATCGAAGGAGCAGTTTCCGTAGCTCGTGAATCACCGCCGGAGCTTGTGGAAGGAAATGCATTGACTGAGCTGCGAAACATCTGCAACAAAGTCCCAAAGGACGAACAACTATGTCTTTTCAACACCCACGTTCTCTACCAATTCACCTCTCAACAACAAGAAACGTTCGCGGAACTCGTCGACGGGATCGGACGGGATCGAGATCTGTTCTGGGCGAACTGTGAGTGGCATGGCGATGAACCCGAAGTACGCTTTGTCGAGTATACTAATGGGGCGAAATCTACTGGTGTTCTGGCGCTTTACGATGCACATGGACGGTGGATAGAGTGGTGTCACTGATTACTAAACATCTTGAAGTTGGCCGGAGAAATCCACCATGGATGATCTGCTGAGATCTGTCTGATGGGACTCGATTCCAGACGAAACCGAACTATTTGTGTCTCAATCACGGGTCGTGTTCGGTAACCCGACAGAACTTATGACACAGAACTCACCGCACCACAAGACGTGATCAAGCGGCTCCGCGGCCTGGGAACTGTCGCGTTCCGGACCGACGGGAGTTCGATGCTGAGCTTCTCCGGAATCCCGAACTACGAGGCGGTCGCCGACGCGGTGCGGGAGCGACAACGCGCGTTCGAAAGCTGACTGCCGGTTCCGGCGAAACGTCGGTGAGACGGAGTTCTTAATCGGCTCGCGCCCCTTCCCTATTCAATGGCAGACAGCGAGGCCGCCGGCCCTGCGGCGGCCTTCACGCATCTCGGGAGTGCGGTCAGGACGGCGCTCTCCGAGCGCGGGTTCGAGACACCCACCGAGCCACAGCGCAAGGCGATCCCGCCGCTCGCCGCCGGCCGGGACGGCCTCGTGATCGCGCCGACGGGAACCGGCAAAACCGAGACCGCGATGTTGCCGGTGTTCGACGCGGTCGCCGGGACGGAGCGGTTCGGTATCTCGGTGCTCTACATCACGCCACTCAGGGCGCTCAACCGCGACATGCGCGACCGACTCGACTGGTGGGGCGACCAGCTCGATCTCGACATCGACGTTCGCCACGGCGACACCACCCAGTACCAGCGACAAAAGCAGGCCAACGATCCGCCCGACGTGCTCGTGACGACGCCCGAGACCCTCCAGGCGATGTTGACTGGCGAGAAACTCCGGAAAGCCCTGTCTGACGTCTCACATATCGTGATCGACGAGGTCCACGAACTCGCGGCATCGAAGCGCGGCGCACAGCTCACGATCGGGCTCGAACGCCTCCGCGAGCTCGCGAACGCGTTCCAGCGGATCGGGCTCTCGGCGACCGTCGGCGACCCCGGCGAAGTAGGCAAATTCCTCACCGGTGATCGGGGCTGCGAGCTGATCGAGGTCGACGTCGGCAGCCGACTCGACGTCCGGGTGCGCGAGCCCCACGTCACCGACGAGGACGAGCGACTCGCGGGCGAACTCGCCACCGAACCCCCGCTTGCGAGCCACGTCCGTGCGATCCGCGATCTCGTCGCCGACAACGAGTCGACGCTGATCTTCGTCAACACCCGCCAGACCGCCGAAGCGCTCGGCTCGCGGTGCAACGCGCTCGATTTACCTATTGGGGTGCATCACGGCTCGCTCTCGAAGGAGGCCCGCATCGAAGTCGAGGACGCGTTCAAAGCCGGCGAGCTCGACGGACTCCTCTGTACGTCCTCGATGGAGCTCGGAATCGACGTGGGGCGAGTCGATCACGTGATCCAGTACCAGAGCCCTCGCGAGGTCGCCCGCCTCCTCCAGCGCGTCGGGCGTGCGGGCCACCGCGCCGATCGCCTTTCGTCGGGGACCGTTCTCACCACGCGGCCGGACGACACCCTCGAAGCGCTCGCGATCTGCCGGCGCGCCCACGAGGGCCTCGTCGAACCCGCGGAAATCCACCACGGCAGTCTCGACACGGTGGCGAACCAGATCGCAGGGCTCGTCATGGACTTCGGTGAGATTGCAGCCGCACGAGCGTACGAGATCGTGACTCGTGCCTATCCGTTTCGCGACCTCTCCCGCGAGCGGTTCAAGGCGGTCGTCCGCGAGCTCTCGGGCAATCGGATCCTCTGGCTCGACGAGGAGGCCGACCGGCTCGAAAAATCGGGCGGCACGTGGCAGTACTTCTACGCGAACCTCTCGATGATCCCGGACGAGGAGACCTACACGGTCGCCGACATGGCCTCGGGACGGACGATCGGGACGCTCGACGAGCGGTTCGTGGTCAACTTCGCGGGGCCAGGCGAGGTGTTCATCCAACGGGGCGAGATGTGGCGGATCGCGGAGGTCGACGACGAGGAGAGCGAGGTGAAGGTGAGCCCGATCGAGGACCCTGCTGGCGAAGTTCCCTCGTGGACCGGCCAGGAGATCCCGGTGCCGCGGCCGGTCGCGGGCGAGGTCGGCGCGATCCAGGGTCGGGCGGGCGAATCGTTCGCCGGCGGTGCGTCGCAGGAGTCGGTGGCGCGCGACCTCGTCGATCGCTACCCAACCGACGAGTACACCGCGAGCGAGGCGCTCGGGCCGATCGAACGCCACGCCGAGACCGACGCGCCGATGCCGACCGACGACCGGATCGTGGTGGAGTACGCAAACCGCGACGCGGTGGTGAACGCCGCGTTCGGCCACACCGTGAACGAGACGTTGGGGCGCGTGCTGTCGGCGCTGCTCGGCCAGCAGACCGGCTCGTCGGTCGGGATGGAGATCGACCCCTACCGGATCGAACTCGACGTTCCTCGCGGCGTGGCGGGTCGGGACATCGTCGAAATCCTCGAAGACACCGACCCCGCACACGTCGAGGGGATCATCGAACTCAGTCTCAAGAACTCCGACGCGCTGAAGTTCAAGCTCGCCCAGGTCGCGGCCACCTTTGGCGCGCTCAAGTCGTGGCAGGGAAACGAGCGCTTCGGCCGGGATCGGCTGCTCGCGGCGCTCGAAGGTACCCCCGTCTACGACGAGGCCGTCCGCGAGGTGTTCCACGAGGATCTGGCTGTCGAGACCGCCGGCGAGATCCTCGCGGCCATCCAGAACGGCGAGATCGCGATCGAAACTCACGGCGGTCGCACGCCCATCGGGATCGACGGGCGGTCGTCCGGAACCGAACTGCTCGCCCCCGAAAACGCCGACGCGAGCGTGATCGAGACGATCCGCGAGCGGATCCGGGAGGACCGGATGCGTCTGCTCTGTCTGCACTGCGAGGAGTGGGAGCGCACCCAGGAGGTGGGCCGAATTCCCGACCAGCCCGAGTGCCCGCTGTGTGGCTCGACTCGGGTCGCGGCGCTCAATCCGTGGGCCGAGGAGGTCGTGGCGGCGGTTCGGGCCGACGAGAAGGACGACGAGCAGGAAAAACAGACCCAGCGCGCCCACCAGGCCGCGACGCTCGTCCAGAGTCACGGCAAGCAGGCCGTGATCGCGCTCGCCGCCCGCGGGGTCGGCCCACACAACGCCGCCCGGATCATCGCGAAGCTCCGCGAGAACGAAGACGATTTCTACCGCGATATTCTGGCCCAGGAACGTCAGTACGCTCGCACCCAGTCGTTCTGGGACTGATGGGGAGGCGGTGTATCCCTGGACGATCCTCCGTGGTCACGTACTGCGACCCCATCCGTTTCGCAACTGTTATTGTTCGATTCGGACATAATCTGGTATGGCCGATCTGCCGCCCCGTCGGTGGCTCGTTCGTGGGCTACTGGGGGTGATCGTGGTCTCGCTGTTGCTGTTCAGCGGTGTGCTGACGCTCTCGTACGAGGAGCCGACGCTCGAAACCAGCGTCACCGAGTCCGCGCCCGAGGGCGATACGGTGGTCGCCAGTCAGGGCTGGAACGCACGCAACGTCTCGCTGCCCGGCCGTCCGGCCCGGCTCGTCTCGGTCAATCAGTCGGGTGCCGTCGAGTGGACACACGGCGGACCGAACGGGACCGACAACTGGTTTTACGACGTCGACCCGCTGCCGAACGGCAATCTGCTGGTCGTGAACCCGGTCCAGGACAACACCGTGGTTTACGAGTTCGATCCCGACACGCAGAAACGGGTCTGGACCGAGCGGTTCGATCTCGTCGACATCCACGACGTCGATCTCATCAACGACGACGAGCTCCTCGTCGCGGGCATCAACTACGACGAGGACCGCCCGAGCCGGGATCGGGTGTTCGTCTACAACCGCACCACCAACGACGTGACGTGGAAGTGGCTGTTCAAGAACCACTACCCCGCCGACGCGGACAAGGGGGTCCGAACCGAGGACTGGACCCACGTCAACGACGTCGATGCGGTCCGCAATGGCGAGTTCCTCGTCTCGGTCCGCAACATGGATCAGGTGATTTCGATCAACCGCTCGACGAAGGACATCGAGCTGCGTCTCGGTCGGGACGACGATCACGAAACGCTGTACGAACAGCACAACCCGACGTATTTCGAGAGCGAGAACGGGACGCCCACGATCCTGGTGGCGGATTCGGAGAACGATCGAATCGTGGAGTACGCCCGCGTCGGCGGACCACCGGGCGAGGGTGAGTGGAAACGCACCTGGACCCTGACTGGCGATCTGAACTGGCCGCGCGACGCCGATCGCCTCCCGAACGGCAACACCCTCGTGGTGGACTCGATGAACCACCGGGTGATCGAGGTCACACCGGCCGGTGAGGTGGTTTGGGAGATGGACGCTCCGTGGGCCACCTACGACGCCGAGCGGGTGGCCCACGGCGACGAGCCAGGCGGACCGACCATCACCGATCAGAACGCTTCGGGGAACGTCACGCTCTACGGCGGGAGCGAGACGGGTGTCTCTGGTGCACCGACGATTCCGAGCGCCGTCAAGGGTGTGGTTGCGAAAACACCGCTGCCGGCCGGAGCGACGGCTCTCGCCGAGAGCTGGCGGCGGGTCTCGCCGTGGTTCAAGCCGACGTGGATGCCGATCTGGGCGTTTTCGATCGTGGTGGTCTCGCTGAGCGTGCTGTTGGTCTGGGGCGTCGGCGAGGGAGTTTATCAGCGCCGGCGCATCCAGCAGCGACTCGCGGGGTCGCTCGGGAGTATCCGCCACCGACTGGAACGCGGTCGGTAACGCTGGGCTGACGCGATACCGACCGTCGACGACAGCATTTCGTCGCCGCCGATCGACTGCCCGAGAAAGTTTTTACCTTCCCTGCCAGTAGTCCGCGTATGAGCAAGCCGGACATCCAGGAGTGTGTCGAGTGCGTCGCACCGGCCGACGCGTTCGCGCTCATCGGGAACGAGACCCGGCTGAGCATCCTCGAAGCGCTCTGGCGCACAGACGAGGAACCCGTGCGGTTCTCGACGCTCAACGATGCGGTCGGCATGCGTGACAGCGCGCAGTTCAACTACCACCTCGGGAAGCTCACCGACCAGTACGTCCGGAAGACCGACGACGGCTACGAGCTCCGGAACGCCGGCGCGAAGGTCGTCCGAGCGGTGATCGCGGGGTCGTTCAACGAACACCCGCACCTCGATTCGTTCGCGATCGACGACGGCTGCACCCGGTGTGGCGAGGCGCTCGTCGCGAGCTACGCCGACGAGATGCTGGCGCTCGACTGTCCCGACTGCGGCCGGGCCCACGGCGAGTACTCCTTCCCGCCCGGCGGGCTCCACGACCGCACGAACGAGGAGGTGCTCGACGCGTTCGACCAGCGGGTGCGCCATCTCCACTGCCTCGCGAAAGACGGCGTCTGTCCCGAGTGCAGCGGCCGAATGGAGACCACGATCTCGAAGGAGGGCGAGTGCTGTCTCGGCGTCGGGCTCCGGGCGGATCACGTCTGCGAGCACTGCGATCACAGCCTCTGCTCGGCGATCGGGCTGAGTCTGCTCGATCGTTCGCCCGTCGTGGCCTTCTACCGCGACCACGGGATCGATCTCGGGGCGCAGCCGTACTGGCAGCTCGGCTGGTGTGTGAGCGACGATTATACTACTGTTCGGTCGGACGAGCCGTGGGAGCTCGAAATCGACATCGTGCTCGACGACGAACGGCTCCGAGCGACCCTCGACGGCGATTTGGCGCTCGTCGATAGCCAGCGCATCGACGCCTAACTCTCACGGCGATTCTCTCGCGGTGTGTTCGGCCCCGGTAGCTACTGAACTCGATTTCAGTAGCCATTGTTACAGAAATGATTTTCAGATTATATTTATTGGAATCGGGGCCGTGTCTCTACCTGTATGAGGCGACGAACCACTCGGCACGGGCGGACTGGGGAACCGCGGCTGGACAGGCAGATCGGATGGGGCGAGCTGGTGGTCGTGAGCGGGATGGCGCTGTGCATCCCGCTGGTGCTGTGGACGATCACCAACCCGCTGCTCGCAGCGGGCGTCGGCGCACTCGCGGTCGGCGCGTACGTGCTGGCGCGAATCGGCGCACGACTCGTCCGGGAATCGGTCGGCAGCAAGACCGACGAAACGAGCGAAGCGGGCGGCACGAGCGGCCAGACAGCCGACTGAATCGGCGAGCCGGCCTCACTCGAAGGTCGGCTCGACGGACTCGCGTGCGGTTTCGAAGTGCTCTTCGGTGATACTGATCTCGTCGGCGTGAGTTTCGGCCTCCTCCGGGTCGTACGCGCCCGCGATCTCGCGGATCGCGCGCATCGAGGCCGCCCGGCAGAGCGCCTCGATGTCTGCCCCTGAGTATCCCGCGGTGTCGGCAGCCAACCGATCGAGATCGATGTCGTCAGCAACCGGCTTCTCGCGGGTGTGGACGTCGAGGATCGCGCGCCTCGCGGCCTCGTCGGGCGCGGGGACTTCGACGTGGGATTCGATCCGGCCCGGACGCAACAAGGCGGGATCGATCGCGTCCCGGCGGTTGGTGGCGGCGAGCACCATCAAATTGGGGTTCTCTGCGAGCCCGTCGATCTCGGTGAGGAGCTGGGAGACCACGCGCTCGGTGACCTCGTGTTTCTCGCCGCGCCCGCCGGCGATCGCGTCGATCTCGTCGAAGAAGACGATCGCGGGCGCGGCCTGGCGCGCCCGATCGAACACCTCACGGACCGCTTTTTCCGATTCGCCGACGTAGCGATCGAGGATCTCGGGCCCCGCGACCGAGATGAAGTTGACGTCGCTCTCGCCGGCGAGCGCGCGGGCGAGCATCGTCTTCCCGGTTCCGGGCGGGCCGTGGAGCAGCACGCCGGCTGGCGGATCGGTCGCGGCCGCTTCGAACAGGGCACCGTATGAGAGCGGCCACTCGACCGCCTCCGTGAGCGTCTGTTTCGCGGCGTCGAGCCCGCCCACGTCGTCGAACCCCACATCGGGCGTCTCGGCGACGTACTCGCGCATCGCCGAGGGGTCGACGGCCGCCATCGCGCGCTCGAAGTCCGCGCGGGTGACGTCGAGTGCGTCGCGTTCGTCGCGGCCCCGGAGCGCCGCCATCGCGGCTTCGACCGCGAGCGATTCGAGGTCAGCACCCACGAACCCGTGAGTGCGGCCAGCGAGCCGATCGAGCGAGACGTCGTCGGCGAGCGGCATCGAACGGGTGTGGACGTCGAGGATTTCGCGCCGTCCCGCCTCGCCCGGCACGCCGATCTCGATTTCCCTATCGAACCGGCCACCCCGCCGGAGTGCGGGATCGATCGCGTCCACTCGGTTGGTCGCGCCGATCACGACCACCCGGCCGCGGTCCTCCAGCCCGTCCATCAGCGTCAGTAGCTGGGCCACGACGCGGGTCTCCATGTCGGCGTCGTCGCCGCGCGCGCCCCCGATCGAGTCGATCTCGTCGATGAAGACGACGGCGGGCTCGTTCGCGGCCGCGGCGTCGAACGCCTCGCGGAGCTTTTCTTCGGACTCGCCCTTGTACTTCGAGACGATTTCTGGTCCCGAGATGGTCGAGAAGTGGGCGTCGACCTCGCCGGCCACCGCCCGCGCGATCAGCGTTTTCCCCGTTCCGGGCGGCCCGTAGAGCAGCACGCCGGAGGGGGGATCGATCCCCAGCTCCTGGAACAGCTCGGGTTCGGAGAGGGGAAGCTCGATCATTTCTCGCACTTGATCGAGTTCGTCGTCGAGCCCGCCGATGTCCTCGTAGGCCACGCGGGGTGTGCCGTCGCCGCCGGTCGCGTCGGTCGCGGGAGCCGATTCCACTCCGCTGGCGGTCCCTGTTTGTGCGGGTTCGCTCGACGCCGCGCTCCCGGCGCGGGTCGTGACTCGTGTCTCCCGAGTCACGCGAACGGTACCCTCTGGGCGGGTCGCGGCGATCGAGAAGGCCGTCGGGCCGAGACGTTCGATCCGGAACTGCTCGCCCGCCTTGATCGGTCGGTCGAGCAGTGCGCGTTTGAGCAGCGCCGCGAGATCGTCGGCTGCGGCGTCGACTGAGCCCGGAACGTCGATCGTGATTCGGTCGGCGTCGGCGACCGAAACGGGGCGGACCCGTACTGTGTCGCCGACGTTCACGCCGGCGTTGGTCCGGGTGTCGGCGTCGACCCGGACCGCGTCGCCAGCGAGATCGCCCCCGGCGGGCCAGACCTTCGCCACGGTGGCGTGTTCGCCGACGATCACGACGGTGTCGCCGCTGAGGACGCCCAGCGAGCGCCGCGCGGATTCGGGGAGCCGCGCCACCCCCCGCCCCGCGTCGCGTTTCTGTGCGCCAGACACCGTGAGTTCGACGCCGTCGTCGTCCGCACCGGACATACTCCGGCTTGTGGGCCGACCGTCTTCAGCGTTCGCAGTCGGAGTAACGTATTTCATTGTCGGCGATCGAAACCCGGACATGGTGGTCGAAACCGAGCGCGACGGCACGACGTGGTACGAGTGCGAGGAGTGCGGGCTCATGTTCGACGACACCGACGACGCGACACAGCACGAGGCGAACTGCGACGCCGAAGACCCGAACTACATCCAGTAACGACGGGGATTCTCGGACCCCTACTGCTCGGCCGGCAGCGTCGTCGGGGCTGTATCGACACGAGTCATCGGACCATCACCATCAACCGGCGGAATATTTAATCGGAATCGTCGCGTAGTCGGAAGTATGGCGGAGAAAAACATCGACGAGGACGAACTCGACCGTGCCGAAGCCGCCGACCGCCTCCGCGAGATCGCGGACGATCTCGAATCTGGCGAGGATTTCGACGTCGATATCCGCAACAAGACGATCTCGCTTCGTCCGCCTTCGGTCATCGGCTTCGAGGTCGGGGCGCGAGAGAGCTCCTCGATCCTCCGTGGCCGGCGTGAGTCGGTGACGATCACGATGGACTGGAGGCCGGACTGATGGCGATTCTCGACAGCGTCGTCATCTTCCTCGTCAGTCTGATCCTCGGGACGGTCGGGATCTACGCCGGGGTTCGACTCGTTGCCGACCGCGACGTCGGATACACCAACGCCGCCATCACGGCCCTGATCGGTGCGCTGGTGTGGGGATTGGTGAGTTTCTTCATCGGCTGGGTCCCGCTTCTCGGACCGCTGCTGATGCTCGTCATCTGGATCGGCGTCATCAACTGGCGCTATCCAGGTGGCTGGGTCGCCGCGGCCGGGATCGGTCTCGTCGCCTGGGTCGTGGTCTTCATCGTGGCGTACGTGCTCGCGACGGTCGGGTTCATCACGCCGGACGCGCTCGGCGTCCCCGGAATCTGAACCGTCCGGTGCTTCGGTTTTCGTGGCCGGCACTCAGTCCTCGGCGACGATCTCGAACGCGCGCTCGCCCATGTCGTCCTCCTCGAAGACGAACACTCGACCACGGGCGGACTGGGGATCGGCGTCGACGATCGTCCGATAGCCCGTCTCGCGGACGCTCACGCCGGGGAACAGCGTGGTCTCCTCGTCCTGATCCAGCAGGACGCGTCCCACGCCGGTGTCCGCGATGATCGAGTCGGCGGTCGTGCGGTCGTTGACGTAGACCAGCACGCCCTCGGTTTCGGTGGGGTCGGTCACGAGGACGTGGACCTCCTTGCCCGGTGCGGTCGTGAGCTCGCCGGTGACCGTCTCTGGAACGCCGCCGTAGAACACTTCGCGGCCGTCGGTGTACTCCACCACGATCCCCGCATCGGTGAGGTCCACTGGAAGGGTGTCCGGCGAGAACTCGCTGCGCTGGCTCATGCGAGCGATAGCGCCGCCACCAGCAAAAGCGACGTGCTCGAACGCCGACCGGCAGCGGTAAGTGCGACTGTCCGAGAGCCTCCCCATGAACGGACGTGCGAGCGCACCGGCAGCGGGCACGATCATCAACGCGCTCGCCACCGGCCGCGGCGCAGCGTTCGCCATCGACCGCGAGACGACCGCGACGGTCGAACTCCACGACGAGGGGGACGTCACCGGTGAGATCGACGGCGCACCCGACGCCGACACCCGACTGATCGAGCGGTGCGTCGAACTCGTCGTCGCGGAGTACGGCGACGGTGAGGGAGCACAGGTGAAAACCGAGAGCGAGGTTCCGATGGCCGCCGGGCTGAAGAGTTCGAGTGCCGCCGCGAACGCCACCGTTCTCGCGACGCTCGATGCGCTCGGGGTGCCGGTCGACGACGGCGAAGGACGCACATCGGAGAGCAGCGCGGCCGCGGTGTCACGCGAGGCGGCCGCCAGGCTCGGCGTGCGCGCCGCCCGCGAGGCTGGCGTTACCGTGACGGGCGCGTTCGACGACGCCAGCGCCTCGATGCTCGGTGGCGTCACCGTCACCGACAACACGGGCGACGAACTCCTCGCGCGCGAGACGGTCGAGTGGGCGGTCGCGGTCTGGACGCCCGACGAGCGTGCGTTCAGCGCCGATGCCGATGTCGCGCGGTGCGAGCGGGTCGTGCCCGTCGTGGAGGTGACGACCGACCTCGCGCTCGCCGGCGAGTACGAGCGCGCGATGACCGTGAATGGGCTGGCGTTCTGTGCGGCGCTCGACTTCCCGACTGAACCCGCGATCGCGGCGCTCGCCCACGTCGAGGGGGTCTCGCTGTCGGGCACCGGGCCGAGCTACGTCGCGGTCGGCGAGCGATCCGAAGTCGAGAAGGTACAAGAGGCGTGGGACGAGTACGAGGGACATACATGGCTGACGACGACCCGGACCGACGGTGCATGGACGGGATGAGCCTCGACGAGCTGCGAGCGGAGATCGAATCCATCGACCAGGAGCTGGTCGAACTCATCGCGCGGCGCACGTACGTCGCCGAGACGGTCGCCGACGTCAAGCGCGAGCGTGACCTTCCGACGACCGACGAGCGCCAGGAGGAGCGAGTGATGGAGCGCGCCGGTGAGAACGCAAAGCGCTTCGGCGTCGACGACAACCTCGTGAAGGCGACCTTTCGACTACTGATCGAACTCAACAAGGTCGAACAGCGCGAGCAGCGCTGAGAACGGCTGCCCCGGACGAGAGAATCTGACTCACCCCTCGTCTTCCGGTTCCTATGGCATTCTCTCGACGTCGATGTTCTCGTAATCGGTTTCTGACGAAAGTACGTCCAGCGAACGTGTTTCCGCCGTCGCTGCGTGGAACGCGTCGAACGGCGTCATGCCCTCGTCGTAGTAGTTGACGGCTTTCAGAACGACTTGTTTCTCTTCTTCGTCACGTACGGGAACGAGTTCGAGGAGGTTCGCCACGAGCGGAACGAAATCGAACTCGTAACGCTCGCGCGCGAGGACGAGTTCGAGATACGAGAACGCCGAGGTTTCGACCTCGTGCTCATCAAGCGCCTCTTCGGCCGAACCCTGCAACCAATCGCTGTCCTTCGCGAGTGCGAGCAGGAAGTCGGTTTCGACGTACACCGTCATCCGTCGTCGTCTCTCCGCCGAGCGTCGGCCTTCGCCGCCGCTTCGATATCCGCTTCGATGGTTTCGATGGCTGCGTCGTCGAGGTCACCTGCTGCCCGACGGACGGCCGCAAGCGGGTCGTCCGCGACTGGAACGAGTTCGATGCGGTCCTCGTACGTGACGAGATGGTACTGCTCGCCGTACTGCTCCCGCACCTCTTTCGGGATGTACAGCCGTCCCTGTGCGTCCGTCTCCGTTGACATGGACGAAGCTACGGTGGTGTCCTGAATGAATCTTCCCACTGATTTGTTGATGAGTTTCGGTTGCCGGCTTCAGGGTCGTCGGACGACGGCGTTCGATCGGTAGAACGAATCGAACAGCGGGACGGTAGGAGTGCCACAGCCGTCACGTCCCGTTCCGCTTCGAGAGGCTCACTCGCCGTCGCGGTACGCCGCACAGACGGTATCGAGCGTGTCGTGGTGTTCGGTGGTGTGGGGCGCGGTCAGCGGCGAGACGCTCACCCGGCCCTCGACCACCGCGCGCCGATCGGTCCCTTCCGGGTCGAGAACGTTCCCCTCGTCCATGCGCTGCCAGATGTGGTCGCTGAGGGTGATGGTCGAACCGTCGCGGACGGCGTCCATCTCGTAGACCGTCGAGGGATGGGTGGTCTCCATCGCGGCGCGTTCGCCGGTCGAGCGTGCGGGGATCGGTGCGTTCACGTTGAGGTAGTCGGCGTGGTCGAACACGCCGTTGCCGGTGGCGTTGTCGACGAGGTGGGTCGTCGCGCGGACCGCTTCGTCGTACTCGGACTCGCGGGCGGCGTACTCCCGGAAGTCGATGTCGCCGCCGGGGATGTAGAGCGAGACCGCGATCGCGGGCACGTCGAAAAAGGTGGCCTCGACTGCGGCGCTGACAGTACCAGAACGGCCGAGGACGTACTCGCCGAGGTTCGCGCCCTGGTTGCAGCCAGAGACCACGAGATCGACATCGGGACAGAGCGAGCCGACCCCCACCACCACGCAGTCGGCGGGCGTCCCGGCGACCGCGTAGCCCAGCTCGTGTTCCTCGACGGTGACGCGGTTCGAGAGCGTGCGCCCGACCGCACTCTGATCGTCGGCGGGCGCGACGACCGTGACCTCGCCGATGTCGTCGAGTGCGTCGTAGAGCACCCGGAGACCCGTGCTCTCGATCCCGTCGTCGTTGGTCAGGAGGACGTGCATGCGCTGCATCCGGACGGGGGTCGCAAAAGCGCACCGCTGAACCATCGCCCACGGCTACACTATCGAACGACCGCCCACGGCCCGCGAGTCGCTCACAGCCCGCGGATCGCGTCGACGATCCGGTCGCGGTGGGCCGACTCGTCGACGTCGAGTGCGATCTGCGCGGTCGGGAGATCGTCGGTCGCCCCCTCGATGTCGGGGGCGATCGCCCCGCGGAAGGGGCCGTCGCCGGCCCCGACCGCGACGGGAACCTCCCGGTAGTCGAGCACGTCGTCGAGGATGTCGACGATCACGGTCGCGTCGTGGATCGCCTGATCGCCGGCGAGCGCGCCGTCCCGGATCGCCTCGACCTCGCTGTATCCGAGCCACGCCGCGAGCGTGCGCTGGGGTTCGTCTTCCTCCGCGAGTTCCTCGATCGTCCTCGCCGGGACCGTCGCTGCCTCCGTGACATCGAGGCCGACCACCTTGGGCGTCGCGCCGCGGAACACCCGAGAGACGGCCTCGGGATCGACATAAAAGTTGAACTCTGCCGCCGGGGTGACGTTGCCGGGACACAGCGCCGCGCCGCCCATCAGGTAGATGTCGTCGACGGTCGCGGGGAGGTCCTCGTCGATGGCAAGCGCGGTTGCGAGGTTGGTCTGGGGACCGATCGCGACGATCGTGAGGTCGTCGCCGTATTCACCTACTCGATCGCGGATGAACTCGACGCCGTGCTGGCTGACGGGCTCGCCCGTCGGTTCGGGCGGGTCGCCCCTGATCCCGCCTGGGCCGTGGATCTCCTCGGCGGTTTCGAGGTCACGACACAGCGGGCCTTCACACCCCCGCGCCACGGGCACGTCGGTTCGATCGAGGTGTTCGAGGATCGAGAGAGCGTTGTGGGTGGTGTTTTCGACGGCGGTGTTGCCGGCGACGGTGCTCACGCCGACGACCTCGATCTCGTCGCTCGCGAGCGCGATCGAGAGCGCGACGGCGTCGTCACAGCCGGGATCGGTGTCGAAGAGGACTTTCTGGGTCATGTCCCGCCCTCGTGGGCGATCGATATATACTGTGGGACGAGGGCTCTGTTTCAGGCCGACCATTCGACGAGCCTCTCTGGATTTCAGCGCACTCGCCGACCACACATCACACGGGAATCCGGTCGACGACCGTCTCGGCGTCGACCACGAGGTTGTAGGCGTCCTCGTCGTCGTTCCAGAGCAGGAGACCGTTCTCGAACCGGAGGAGTGAGCCGTACTCCGCCGCGAGCAGGTCACGATTGAGTGCCGACTCGCGAACACAGACCGCGTAGTGATCGGTTCGCTCGCTGCCGTCGCTGATCTTGAACAGCGGGTTGTCGCCCGCCGCGAGCGAGTGGCTGAGCTTCGCGGCCACGAGATCCACCCGTTCAGAGACGTGGCGTTCGGCGTCCGCCATCTTCGCCGTGCGGCCGGCGTCGGGCGTGAACTCGATCCGTCGCCGGCCGTCGGTGCGGAGGATCGAGTGAGAGTACTGAACGTCGACGTTCACGAACTCGCCTGGTTCAGCGTCGGGACCGCTCGCTGCATCGTCTAGCCGGCGTTGAAACGGCGGCACGGCGAGATCGGGTTTCACATCGAACGACCAACCGCGATCGGTGGGCGCGTGGCCCGGCCACAACCGCACCGTCGGCGCGTAGATCGACGCTGGCCCCTCGTCGGCCACGCTTCGCTCGATCTCCCGAAGACCGATCGACGTCTCGCGGTCGGCGGGGGCGAGCGCGACCACCGAGCCGTCGGCCGCGAGCGAATCGAGCGCGCGCTCGACGATTCCGATTGGTTCGTCGAGCTCGCTCAGGACGTTCGCCGCCAGCACGAGATCGTACTCGTCCTCGAACGTGAACTCCTCTATCGGAGTGCGGTGGATCGTTGGACGGAAGTTTTTCCCTGTGCCGTCGAGCAGCGCGTCGAGCACGTCGGCCGCGGGGCTCGGCTCGACCGCGTGATACTCCACGAGGGCGTCGTCGGGAAGGAGGTCGGCGAGGCCGATGGCCGGGCCACCGACACCAGCGCCGATGTCGAGAACCCGCAACCGGCGAGGAAGCAGTCCGTCGGCGGCGAGGTCGGCGAGCACGTACTGGATCGCGGCGTAGTAATCCGGGAGGTGGTAGATCGCGTACGCGAGCGCCGTCTCGGCGTCGTACTCTACCTGTGCGCCCGCGAAGTACGATTCCTTGAACGTCCGGATGCGCTCACGGAGGCCGTTGCCCGATTCGCCGTCGGGCCATCCTGGACCGCACCGTTCGACCAGCAGGTCTTCGAGCCGTCTGGCGTGGGACTCGGGAAACCGCTCGACACCGTCGAAGTCGAGGGCGATCGGTTCCTCGGAGACGGGGACGAAGATCCCGTCAGCCCGCTCGACGAGTCCGAGATCGACCGCCGACTCCTGGAGGACGGTCCGAACGGCGGCGGGGTGGGGCTGGCCGTCGACGTACTCGTGGATCTCTTCGGGGTCGATCGGGCGGATCTCGCGGAGATACTTCGCGTTCGCGCGGACCGCCTCGCGCTGCTCGTCGTTCATCGCTTGCCCTCACGGCCGCCGGCCGGATCGTCGCTCGGTTCGTCGTCCGATCCCCCAGCGTGGGCGTCGCGTGCCTCTCGATAGAGCCGTTCGAACTCCTCGTCGTCGGCGTTGGCGATTCGCGCTGCGGCGTCGGCGACCGCCTCCGCGCCGTCGAACGCGGTCTGGATCTCGCTGTAGACGTCTGGCGATCCCGAGAGGATCTGGTCGGCGAGCGTATCGAGCGGACCGGAGATCGGGGTGTGAAACTCCTCACGAACGTCCTCGGCGGCGAGTGCGTAGGCGAGCACCGCGGCGTGGGTGCGGGCTTGAACTGTGGCCATCGCCTCGTCGTGCTCGTCGGGCGTGGTCTCGAAGAGATCGTTCTCGGCCGCGAGCGCCGCGCGGATCTCGTCGGTCACCGGACCGGGTGCGTCCGCGACCACGGCGACGGTACCGGGCGAGTTCTCGGGTGCGAACAGCGGGTGGAAGCTCACCCGCTCACGGTCGGGGGCGTGCTCGGCCATCGCCGTCACGGGGTCAGTCATCACTCCAGTGATGTCGAAGATCGCGCGGTCGGCCTGCGTGGCGTGCGCGGCGATGCGTTCCTCGACCGCCGAGATCGGGACCGCCAGACAGACCGCATCGAAGTGCTCGTCGCTGTCGAGTGGTATCGTCCGTCCGTCGATCGCGTCGGCAGCGGCCGTCGCGGCGTCGGGATCGGCGTCGGCGAAGGCGAGTTCCGTGTCGGCCGTCCGTTTCGCGGCGACGGTTCCGGCGAACCACCGGCCCATCGTGCCAGCGCCGACGACGAGTAACTTCATTGGCCGTCGTTTCCCGGCGGGCGGCAAAAGCCTGTCCGACCGCTATTCGAGTCGCTCGCGCAGCATCGATTCGACGGCGTCGGGATCTCGAAGGGTCGCGATCGAACACCGGAACGGTATCGGCCACGGAAGGCGGCGATGAATCGTCAGCGCGTGGTCGGATCGTGCGATCGAGTGGAGCCGTTCGAGCGGGACAAAGGCTTCACCCAGCGCTCCCGAGCGGCGTACCACGAGGCCGGATTCGAAAAGCGCGTACTGTCGCTCGCGGCCCGTGACGAGTGCGTAAGCGACAAACACGCCGCCGAACGAGGCGAGGAACGTCGTTTCCGTCTCGAATTCGAGGGCGGTCACGAAGCTACCGACGATGACCACCACGGCGCCGACGAGCCACGCCGCCCGGACCCCCCATTTGTAGCGGGCGTCGGGTTCGGCGTTCCACTCGACGAGGACCCGCACGTGCGCCACGTAGCAGCGCATCGCCACGACACCCACGACCAGTCCGGCAACTGCGGGCGGAAGCAGGTAGCGGAGCCACCCGAGGGTGGCTGAAAAGGAGATGACGCCGAACGAAGCTCCGACCATGACGGCCAGCAGGGGAGCCGTCGGAGCAAACCCGAGCACGGAATGGAGGCGGCGTTCGACCGGCCACACGTCGGGATCCGTCCGCGACGCTGCGACGCCGGAAACGACGAGCAGGGCGGCGATAGCAGCCACGAACGGCAGCCGGGTGAAGAGACCCCGCCCGGTCGCCGCGGTGGCGGTGACGAGCACGACTGCCCCTGCGTAGACACCGAGCGCGAGATCGAACGCGTCGATCGGCGGGCGGCGCATGTCCTCCCCAAAAGTCACCTGGTTGAAAATGTTGGTGATCGAATCTGATTCGTTACTCGACCCGGAGCGTCTTCGGGTAGTCGGTGAGGTTCTCGTACCCGTCCTCGGTGACGACCACGAAGTCCTCGATCCGCACGCCGCCGACGGCGGGATCGTAGAGGCCAGGCTCGATCGTGACGACGTTGCCGGCTTCGAGTTCCTCGCCTTCGAAGCTCAGGCTCGGCATCTCGTGGACCGCGAGCCCGACGCCGTGGCCCGTGCCGTGGATGAATCCCGTCTCGGTCTCGGGGTCTGCTCTGAGAGTCGGCTCGCCCGAATCCTCGTAGACGTCACAGACCGCGTCGTGGATCTCGGCTCCCGTCGCGCCCGGTTCGACGGCGTCGAGCGCCGCGTCGAATGCATCCTCGGTGAGGTCGTACCACTCTTCGATCGCGTCGCTCGGCTCGCCCTTCACGAACGTTCGGGTCATGTCGGCGTGGTAGCCGGTCTCGTTGTCCCGGGGGAAGATATCGACGATGACCGCCTCGTCCGGCGCGATCGGGCCGCTGCCGCGATCGTGGGGATCGGCGGCGTCCGCACCGCTCGCGACGATGGTCTCCGAGAGCGCACAGCCCTCGCGGATGAGCGTGGTCTCGATTGCGGTCTTGACGCGCTCGGCGGTGAGTGTCTCGCCGTCGTGGACGAGTCGATCGCCATCGATCGTGGCTTCGCGCAGGAGTTCCTCGGCGGCGGCCATCGCGCGCTCGTTGGCGCGCTGGGCACCACGGACGTGGTCGATCTCCTCGTCGGTCTTCACGGCTCGAATGTCGGTGAGAACGCCCGCACCGTCGTCCTCGCTTTGCACCGCGACGTCGCGCTCGCGGAGGTCGTCGGCGACCCCGACCGGGAAGCGCGGCGGGACGAGGACGGACGAGACGTCGTGATCGTTGAGAAAAGCCGCGAGCACTTCGCCGGCGGCCTCACGGCTGCCAGCGCCATCGGTGTAATCGCTGTGGCGCGCGACGGTCTCGGCCCGGCTCGCGGTCGTCGCGCGGCCGTATTCGAGCGCCGAGACCAGGAGGTGCGTGTCGCCGTCGTAGAGCGTCACGAAGGGGTCTGGCGCGTCGAATCCCGAGAGGTAGCGCTGGTCCGGCACGTCGGAGTCGGCGTCGAGGAGGTAGCCGTCGACGCCGGCCGCGTCGAGCGCTTCGTCGAGCGCGGAGAGGTCTGGGTCCATGCACGAACCCTCGTCAGGCGCGAACAAAACGGTAGTGCTTCGGCGACCCTCGGCCTGAGATTGTGACGATCGTCAATACTTTTTCGTCTGGAACATGGTTTGTTGTGGTGACGCACGGCTGCGCGCCGCTACGTCGGCGCGCAACTCCCGTGCGAGGGATGACTGAGCGACGGGCGAAGCCCGAGCGAAGGAATCGGCCGGGGAGGCGTGTGGCCTACGGTTCTCGTTTGCGTCGGGCTTCCAATAGGGCAGGAGAGATTACTAGATCGGCTGGTTGGTCAATCGCTACTGTTGCTGATTTGCGAACTCAACGTAGCCGCTGCGGGTTTCTTCGCGTAACAGCTTAGCCATCTCCACAGGGTCTCTTCCGTCAGTCATCTCGATTTCTTTCTCCACTACCCACCCTGCGTCGCTATACAGCGCGACCTGTACGACGTTATCCTCAGTTCCGAACACGAGTGTTACCGTTGCTGTTTCAGACATGTCCTCATGGGTCAACTCGTCTTCAAATTAGATTGGTTCGAAGTAAACGAACCCACCGTCCCACTCGTCCTGCGTTTCACTCCATTCATCTAGTTCCACATTTTCAACCGGGCGTTCGGGGAGTGATTTTATCACTCGATGATCGGTGAAACAGACCTCGCATTCCTGATCGAGATAATCTAGGGGGTTGTGGTTCTCAATCCGTCGCTTCATGCTTTCTGCGTAAGCACGAAACGAACCGGATTCGAGAGTCTGTTCAGGGTTCTCCAGCATTCGCTCCGCTATTTTTTCTTGACTCTGCTCGGACGCTGTACGCTCTAACACGAGTGTGCCACGTTGAACGAGGAAATTCTCGATGTCGCGTGGGATTCGTTGGGGTGTTCGGATTCGTCCTGATTCCTCTATTTTCGTGTTATTGAATCCGTCGGCGTGAGGGGGTTGAATACACGTCATAAACACTATCTTGGGCAGTTTGATGTAATAGTATGTTCCCGCGCCGCAGACGACTGTGGCGTCTATCGCACGATCCCGATAGAATTCCCATCGGTCAGTGAGTTCGGACGAATCTGCTTTCAACTTTAGATCGTTAAATAAAATCATGTGATGCGTGAATGGGTCTTTGTGAACCGGTTCGTCGTTCAGGATGATGTCGTGCCAGATGTCTCGCGCATCCTTGACGGCTTCTCGTTGATGTCTTGGCAGATTTTTCCACTCTGAAAGATCCGAGTGGATGAGTCGCCAGTTTACGGAAATATGGAATCGGTGGAGCCAGTCGTCGTGACTGAACGAGGTTGAGTCTCCTCGTTGATATGGGTGGTATATGTATCCTGCAACGGGACTCTCGAACTTGTTGAGGTGCTCTTCGCAGTCTGGGCACAGCAACTTCTCGTTGTAGTCTTGTATTCGTTCGTCAGGGTTTTCATATCCCCGAAGGAATGGTGATGCCGAACTGTTTTTGAGTTGTTTGAAGACAAATCTGGGGATGATGTGACTGTCTCTGAGTTCCGCTTCGTCACCACAGAGTGCGCATTCGGAGGGCATCGAATCGTGTCGATGTTAGTAGTTTCAAGACTTATAACAAGAGGGTTAATTCGAGATATCGTTGATGTCTGTCTGATCAACAATATCGACGGAGGAAGCTCTGTCTTACTGTCGCATAAACTCAAATGGAAATTCTGCTGAGTATACGTTCTGTATCTTGCACGCCGTTTCTGACGGCCGCTGGAGAGAGCACACAAATCGGAATACGAATTCTGTTGCCAATCCCTATACCATCCCCGTCCGTGCGGGCGATCATGGACGCCGAAATCCGCGAATCCGCGGTCGGGGGACGGGTCGACGCGCCGCCGTCGAAGAGCTACACCCACCGGGCGATCCTCGCGGCGGGCTACGCCGACGGGGAGACCCTGGTCGAACGCCCGCTCGTGAGCGCCGACACCCGGGCGACGATGCGCGCCGTCGAGGCCTACGGCGGAGACGTCACCGAAACCGACGACGGACTCTCGATCCAGGGGTTCGGCGGGCGACCCGAAACGCCCGCGGACGTGATCGACTGCGCCAACAGCGGCACGACGATCCGACTCGTGACCGCGGCGGCGGCGCTCGGCGACGGTCTCACCGTGCTCACCGGCGACGAATCGCTGCGCTCGCGCCCGCACGGTCCGCTCCTCTCGGCGATCGAGGATCTCGGGGGCCGCGCCGAGAGCACGCGCGCGAACGGCCAGGCACCGCTCGTCGTCGGCGGGCCGATCGAGGGCGGGACGGTCGCGATGCCTGGCGACGTCTCCTCGCAGTTCGTGACCGCGCTCCTGCTGGCCGGCGCACGTACTGAGAAGGGAATCGAGATCGACCTCGAAACCGAACTCAAGTCCGCGCCCTACGTCGAGATCACCCGCGAGGTGCTCGCCGACTTCGGGATCGACACCCGATCGTCGGACGCGGGCTTCGCGGTCGCTGGCGGCCAAGCCTACGCGGCGGCGGACGGCCGGTATCGCGTGCCTGGCGACTTCTCCTCCATGTCCTATCTGCTCGCGGCGGGTGCGCTCGCGGCCGACGAGGAACTCGAAGTCCACGGTGCGTCCCCGAGCGCCCAGGGCGACGCCGCCATCGTCGAAATCCTCGATCGGATGGGCGCTGCTGTGGAGTGGGATCGCGAGGCGGGCGTCATCACGGTCGGCCGATCCGAACTCGCGGGCGTCGAGGTCGACGTGGGCGACACCCCCGACCTCCTGCCGACGCTCGCGGTGCTCGGGGCCGCGGCCGACGGCGAAACCAGGATCGTGAACGCCGAGCACGTCCGATACAAGGAGACCGATCGAGTGAGTGCGATGGCCGAGGAGTTGGAAAAGATGGGCGCACGGGTCGAAGAGACACCCGGTTCGCTCACCGTCCACGGTGGCGACACCGATCTCCGTGGGACGCGCGTCGACGGCCGTGGCGACCACCGGATCGTGATGGCGCTCGCGGTCGCCGGGCTGATTGCGGACGGCGAGACGACGATCGCGGGCGCGGAGCACGTCGACGTTTCCTTCCCCGACTTCTTCAGGGAGTTGGCGGGGCTGGGAGCGGATGTGCAGACCACAGAGTGAGCAGCGAAGGCGGACGGCAGCGATATCTGTCCGATCGGTGTCTTCTTTGTCCACCGAGGTGATTTCGACTCGTGCTCCGAACCGATCTCGCCGCCACCCTCCGCGAGGACGAACTCGCGCCAGGCCTCGTTCGTCCCGCGTGGGAGGACTACTGCTTCGGCAACGTCGCCGACACCGTGCTGTCGCTGTTCGGCGACGACGCGAGGCGGCCGCTCCCTGAGGACGTGTTCGACGGTGTCGATACTGAGGGAGTGGAGCACGTCGTCGTTGCGCTGGTCGACGGGTTCGGCTGGAACCATTTCCGGCGCGCTCAGCCCGATCATCCGTTCCTCGACACGCTCGCCGAGCGGGCGACGGTGACGCCGCTGACGAGCATCTACCCCTCGGAGACGGCGGCGGCGATCACCGCGCACAACACCACGACCCAGCCCTGCGAGCACGGCGTGCTCGGCTGGTGGGCGTATCTCGATGAACTCGGGACGACGGTCCAGACGCTCCCGTTCGCCGACGCGGGCGACGACCCGATCGCGCAGACCCACGACACCGACGCCTCGGTGCTGGTCGACGAGCGACCGGTGTACGACCGACTGTCCGGCGATTCGGTGATCGTCGCCCCGACGGGCCAGGCGGATTCGTCGTACTCTCGCCAGGCGACCCGCGGCGCGCGCCACCGCGACTACCACAACGTCGCCCAGGGTGCCTACCGCGTTCGCGAGGAACTCGAAGCCGCGACCGACCCGACGTACTGCTATCTCTACGTGCCGAGCGTCGACTCGCTGGCCCACCACGCCGGCGTCGCTCACCCCGAAACTGACGCCCAGCTCGGCTCCGTCCTCGACGCACTGGAACGGGAGGTGGTCGAACTGCTTGCTCCTACGGTGGCCGAACGGACGTTGCTCGTCGTGACCGCCGATCACGGCGAGGTCGACGCGACGCCCGAGACGACCGTCGATCTTCGAGACGTCGCCCTCGACGAGCATCTTCGCCGGGACGCGAACGGCGATCCGTTGCGGCCGCTCGGTGGACCCCGCAACCTCCAGTTCCACGCCCGCGAGGGCCACCGCGACGCGCTCGTCGAGGCGATCGAAGCGGGTCTCGATCCGCTGGACCCGGTGGTGATGACCCGCGAGGAGCTGCTCGACGCGGACCTGTTCGGCGACCGTGAGCCGAGCGACCGGTTCGAGCAGCGGTGTCCGGACGTGCTCGCGGTTCCGCGCGACGGGTTCGCCGACGTGACCGACGAGGGGCTGTCCTACGTCGGAATGCACGGCGGGATGCACCCCGACGAGATGCTCGTGCCGTTCGCAGCCGCTACGGTCGATTTGTTGCAGGACTGATGGTGGCGCGCGGGAGCGCGTCGGAGACGCGCGACTCGTGCGAGGGATGAGTGAGCGAGGGCGAAGCCCGAGCGAAGGAATCGGTTGGGGAGGCGTGTGGGCGGTGCGGTCCTTGGTAAACTCGAAGGGTAAAACGAATCGAGTGAAGGCTCCGGCGGTCGCGGCGCGGTGCGGTAACTCCAGCGACTGCGTTCCGCGAACGAGCGCGCAGCGCGAGTGAGCGGGTGTTTTTAGTCCAGGTTTTTGGAAGGGGTTCGAGGGAGCGGAGCGACCGAGGACCCCTTGTAAAAAAGTGGGATTGCAACCTTCAAATCCCTGCGCGCCAACTCCGATCCATGAACGGCAACGAGTTCGGGCGGCTCTTCCGCGTCACCACGTTCGGCGAGAGTCACGGCGAGGCGATGGGAGTCACGGTGTCGGGCTGTCCGGCAGGGTTGGAACTCGACGAGGAAGACATTCAACGCGAACTCGATCGGCGGAAACCAGGCCAGTCACAGATCACGACCAGCCGAGGCGAGCCCGACGCTGTCTCCATCAAATCCGGTCTCCAGGACGGCTACACCACCGGAACACCCATCGGCATGGTGATCCAGAACAAGGACGCTCGCTCGGGGAAGTACGAGCCGTTCATCACCGCCCCCCGACCGAGTCACGGCGACTTCACTTACTCGGCGAAGTTCGGCACCCGCAACTGGGGCGGCGGCGGGCGCTCCTCCGCCCGCGAGACCGCGAACTGGGTCGCCGCCGGCGCAATCGCGAAGCAGATCCTCGCAAGCGAAGGGGTCGAGATCAGAGCGCACGTCAACCAGATCGGCGATATCCAGAGTCCTGAGGTGAGCTTCGAGGCGATGGGCGAACACACGGAGGAAAACGAGGTCCGGTGTGCGCACCCCGAGACCGCCGAGCGGATGCGCGAGCGGATCGCCGAGTATCAGGAGGAAGGCGACTCGATCGGCGGCTCGATCGCCTTCGAGATCCGCGGCACGCCCCGGGGCCTCGGCGCACCACGGTTCGACTCCGTGCCGGCGCGACTCGGCCAGGCAATGTTGAGCGTGCCCGCCGCCACGAGCTTCGAGTTCGGGTTGGGGAAAGAAGCCCGTCAGTATCGGGGAAGCGAGCGCAACGAGGACTGGACCACCGACGAGAACGGTGATCCCATTCCGGTCGGCAACGACCACGGTGGTCTCCAAGGAGGAATCACGACCGGCCAGCCGATCACCGGGGAGGTGACCCTCCACGCCCCGACGTCGATCCCGAAAGAGCAGACCACCGTCGACTGGGAGACCGGCGAGGAGAAGACCGCTCAGGTCATCGGCCGGCACGATCCCGTCCTCCCGCCGCGGGGCGTCCCCGTGGTCGAGGCGATGTGCGCGCTCACGATGGTGGACTTCATGCTCCTGGGGGGACGGATCAACCCCGATCGACTCGACGGGAAGGCCGGCGAGTACGACACCGACTACCACCCAAGCAGCCCGGAGAACGACCCCGCCGATGCGCCGACGAGCGCCGAGTCGACCGAGGACTGAGATCGGTATCGACCGCCGGCCGGGTTCGGTATCGACTGCCGACGACATTCTCCGGAGAACGGTTCGTTCTGGTCACAGTCGCCAAAACTGTCGGCCGTCAGCGGCGTCGATCGCGCTGCGATCGTGGGTTAACATGTTAATGCGCATCTTTAACACGCTATCCGTTGACGAACGGCCGTGTCACGTAATACAGTCATGACGGCGGTCGGCGTCCTCGCGCTCGGGGCGCTGGTGGCCACGATCCTGGGGTCGTTCCGTGCCCTCTCGTACATCGCCGCGCTCCTCATCGTCGGTGTCGTCGCGAGTTCGTCGATCGAACGCGGATCTCGCGAACTCGATCTCGCCCCGTACAGGGGGCTGATAGCACTGCTTGCGACGACGCTCCTCGCCGGCGTGACGGCGATCTGGCTGCTCTGGTCGCCTGGCCAGACCGAGTACACCTACGTGTTCGGGATCCCGCAGGCGACGCTCGCGTATCTCGTACTGATCTGGCTCGTCCCGCTCGCCGGGGCGATCCTCTACTCGCTACGATTTCCCGCGATCGGCGGCGACGAGATCGTCGACGGGATCATGGAGCGGGCGCGGTCGGCCCAGGAGGGACGGCGGCTCCCGTTGGTGCCCGACCGGACCGCTCGGGAGGGTGACGACTAATGCTGCCCCTCCAGGCAGAAATCCCGGTCGCCGACGATCCGTTCGTGTTGCTGTTCGGCTCGGTGTATCTCCTGATGGTGCTCGCCATCGGGGCGTGGGGGTATCTCCAAACCGAATCGACGAAGGATTTCCTCATCACCGGGAAGTCGATCGGGACGTGGGTGCTCGCGCTGACGGCCTTTTCGGTCATCCAGTCGGGCTTCGGGTTCGTCGGCGGGCCGGAGCTGATCTACGCCTACGGGACCACCTCCTTCTGGATCTTCCTGACCGCTCCACTCGGATTCCTCGTCACGTGGGTCGTCCTCGCGAAGCGGATGCGGATCCTTGCGGACGTCAGAGACGTGCTCACGCTCGCCGACGGGATGTACGTCCGCTACGAGAGCGCGTGGGTCCGGGGACTGACCGCGATCGCGGTCGTCGTCGGCGTGATCGCGTATCTCGCTACCAATCTCGCCGCGCTCCAGTACGTGATGCGCGCCATCTTCGGGATCCCCGTCATCTACGGGCTGTTCGGCGGCGCACTCATCCTCCTGCTGTACAGCGCGCTCGGCGGGATGATCGCGGGCGTCTGGACCGACTTCGTCCAGGCGATCACGATGATCGTTGGCGCGGTCATCGTCTTTTTCTTCGCGATCTCCTTCGGCGGCGGGATCGGGAACATCTCGCGGAACCTCGCGACCGCCGATCCGTCGTTGATCTCGCCCTTTGGCTCCCTCGGCGTCGACGCGGCGCTCGCAGCGCCGATCTTCGGTGCGTTCGGCTGGTGGATCATGTTCTCGATCGGGGCGGCCGGCCAGCCCCACCTCATCACGAAGTTCTACATGAGTCGGAACCTCAAGATACTCCGATGGGGTGCGCCGATCGCCGCCATCTCGTATGCGATTTCGAGCCTGCTTGCGCTCTCCACAGGACTATCGCTGCGCGCGATGGTCGAGGCGGGCGAGACCTCCGCCCCCGCGAGCGCCTCGATCGCTGGCCCGGTGTTCGTCCTCGAACACACACCCGGTGTCGTCGCCGGCCTGATCCTCGCCGCGCTGCTCGCCGCGATTATGTCGACTAGCGACTCGTTCCTCAACATCGGCGCGGCGGCGATCTCCCGAGACATCCCGCGCGCGCTGGGCCGCACCATCGACGACGACCGGACCGAGCTCCGAGTCACCCAGGGCGCGCTCGCCGGGCTCACCGTGATGGCCACGCTCGTGGTCTTCTTCTCCGACGAACTCGTCGGCATCCTTGGCACCATCGGCTGGGGCTTCTTCGCCGCCGCCATCTTCCCGATCGCGGCGCTCGGGATGAACTGGAAGGGCGCGACGAAGCAGGGAGCCATCGCCGCGGCCGTCGTCGGGATGGCGATCAACATCGTGTTCAGTGCGGTGCCGCGGATCGGCCAGGCCGCGGGAGCCGAGGCGTTCGGGGGCGCGATCACCGACTTTTACGACGGGCTGTTCACCGGTCTGCCGGTCGGCGCGGCCGCGCTGCTCGCGGCCATCGTCGCGTTCGTCGGCGTCTCGCTCGCCACCCAGTCCGACTCGTCCGTTCCGGAGGACGTCGCCGCCATCATGGAGCGATGAGCCAGCGCGAGATGCAGCCATCGACAGGCATCGAGGGACGGTTCACCGAGTGGTTCCGGAACCGGCCGACCTCGCTGGAGTTCTGGGAGGTGCTGATCGGCGAGGATCGACTCGCCTGCTGTTTCGCCGGCGAGTCGTTCAGTTCCCATCTCCTCCGGGCCGACATGGGCGAGTCGACCCGTCGCGCACTCGACGACTGCTCGACGATCGAGGCGGCCGTCGGGCTCGACGAACGGAACTTCGTCGTCCCGCTGTCGTCGGTGACGGTACTCCGACTCCGCAAGGGCACTCGGACCAGACGGGCACGGCTGACGCTCGCGTGGGACGACGCTGAGGGCGAAACGTCGTGGACGCTCTCGAACACGAACCGTGGCGACGAACAGGCCGATCTCGTCGAGATCCTCGCCGAGCGCGACGCGCTGGCCGAGGCCGAAGTCGAGATCGAATCACCACGGCTCGCCTTTCTCTGAGGCGAACCGTTTTCTGGACCCCAACTGACGTTACCAACGACCAATGACCTGGACACTCACCCTCGACGACGACAGCTACGAGACGGCGCGCGAGCGGTTCGCGTGGGGACTGCCCGACGACTACAACCTCGCATACGATCTCGTCGGGAAGCACGACCCCGATCGGCCGGCACTCTATCAAGCCTATCCCGACGGCCGCCGCGAGACGTACACGTTCGGCGACCTCGACGCGCTCTCGGATCGCCTCGCGAACGGGCTCGCCGAGCGCGGGATCGAACGTGGCGATCGCGTGGCGGTCGTTCTCCCCCAGCGCCCCGCAAACGTCCTGACCCACCTCGCGTGCTGGAAGCTCGGCGCGATCTCGCTCCCGCTGTCGGTCCTCTTTGGTACTGATGCGCTGCGCTATCGCCTCGACGACAGCGGTGCGCGGGTCGTCGTCACCGACCCTGACGTGACGGAGACCGCGCTCGACGTGGCCCCCGACTGCGATGCGCTGGAACACGTCGTCGAGGCCACGCCCGGTGACGTTGCGGACGCCGGAACGCCGACCGAGGGTGCGATCGCGTTCGCCGATTTCCTCGCTGACGAGGGGTTCGAGACCGCCGAAACGGACGCCGATACGCCCGCGGTCATCCTCTATACCAGCGGCTCGACCGGCCCACCCAAAGGAGTGCTCCACGGTCACGGCGTCTGGGTCGGGCACTGTCCGGCCTTTGCGATGTACTTCGAGCACGATCTCGATGGTGTCTACTGGACGCCCGCCGACTGGGCGTGGATCGGTGCGCTCGGCGACCTCGTGTTCCCCGCATGGCACTACGGCCAGCCTGTCGTCGGCTACCCGATGGAAGGGTTCGACGCCGAGACCGCGTTCTCGCTGCTGGCGGAGTTCGACGTGACCGGGGCGTTCGTGCCGCCGACGGCGATCCGGATGCTGATGGGGATCGACCATCCGGCCGAGCGGTACGATCTCTCGCTCGAAGCGATCTGCTCGGGCGGCGAGCCGCTCACACCCGAGATCCTCGATTGGGCCGACGAGACACTCGCTGGCGTGGTCGTCAACGAACTCTACGGCCAGACCGAGGCGAACCTGCTCGTGACCAACAGTCAAGAGTGGTTTCCAGCCCAGCCAGGCAGCATGGGCAAACCGGTGCCGGGTCACGACGTGGCGATCGTCGATCCCGAAACCGGCCAGCAGCATCCACGCGGCGAGACCGGCGAGATCGCCGTCCGGCGTGGCGACGACCCGGTGATCTTTCAGGAATACTGGAACGAACCCGAGAAGACTGCGGCCGCCGCCGTCGAAAACTGGCATCTGACCGGCGACCTCGGAACACGCGACGAGGACGGGTATCTCTGGTTCAAGTCCCGCGACGACGACCTCATCATCACGAGCGGCTACCGCGTCGGGCCGGGCGAGGTCGAGGCGGCGATCCTCGACCACGCCTCCGTCGAGCAGGTCGGCGTCATCGGCGTCCCCGACGAGACCCGCGGCGAGATCATCAAGGCGTTCGTCCAGCCCGTTGCGGGTGTGTCGGGTTCCGACGGGCTGCGTGAAGAAATCCAACAACACGTCCGTGATCGTCTCGCGAAGTACGAGTACCCGCGGGCGATCGCGTTCGTCGAGGATCTTCCCCAGACGACGACCGGCAAGATACAGCGCCGAAAACTTCGCGAGCAGGAATCCAGGGACGGGGACGCGACGACGAAAACCGACTGAGGCGAACCGGCGGAGTTGGCGAAAGCAGGCGTTCGGTTCGCCCGTCGCCGCCTCACTCCGTGATCGTGAGCACGCCGTTGTTGGCGGCGACCTCGCTCGCCTCGGCGGGGAGTTCGAACTCGAACTGCTCGTCGCCGGCGATCACGATCGCCGTGTCGTCGAGGATGTCGACCGCGAGATCGCCGCGAGCGGTCCCGAAATCCACGGCGACGAGGCTGCCGTCGTCGTAGTCGTGTTCAGTGACCACGGTACCCCGATCGTCGGCAGTCCGCAGTTCTTGGGGTGTCCTCACAGGTGTGTGTTGGTTCTCGGTACGGGTAAGCACTCTGCTCGCGGATGCCGGGCGGTCCGGATCGGCCGTTCTCCGCGTCGAGTCACCAGTACGGGTTCGCGAGCCACCGCCGCGAACGGCTGCCGACTGCGCTCGCGGCCACGACGTACAGGGCGGCGAGCGCCACGACGATCACGGTCGTAAGCTGGAGCGCCGAGAGCGCGAGCGTTACGAGCGCACCGATCCCCGCAAGAAGCGTCGCGGCAACCACGACGGCGGCGGCGAGTTGTGAAGCGTGCATCGGAGATGCTGTTGGGGGTCGATCAGGCGACCGGTTCGTGTTCGCGTTCTGGCTCGCAGGCGTGTTCGATCGACTCGACCAGCGCCGCCAGTTCGTCGACGGACTGGCCGTGGGCGATGTCGCCCGAACGGTCGTTCCAGTCGACCACGCTGGCCGAATCGAGCTTCGGGAGGTGGTTCTGAAGCAGGGAGACGTAGACGGTCTTTCGCTGTTCGGCCGAGACCGCCGTGGGCGCGATGTCGTTTTCTTCGCCGGCGATCGTTCGTGCGAGATCGCCCATCTGGACGCTCTCGTCGCGATCGAGCGCCGAGATGTGGCGGATGACCGCGCGTCGGCGGGCGTTGCTGATCAGCTCGCAGACGGTCTCGGTCGAGAGCGGGATCGACCCGGTCGGCCGATCGGTCTCGTCGGCGGCGCTGAGTCCCGAGAGGAGCCACTGTGGGACGCCCCACGACGAACCGGCCGCGTTGTCGGAGACCATTGTTCTCACGCGTTCGGACACGGCCATCGTTGATAAGATTCGCGGTCCGCCGAAACCGCCACCAGTCGCACCGATAGCGACTGCAGCCACAGTTCGGCCCCACCGCGCCCGAGCCGCGTCGTTGAAGGGACCACGACGCCGATACCGACCATGCCCACCACCGCCGTGCTCTGTGATCCGCCGCACGAAGGACTCGTTCTCACCGAACTGGCGGCGACGACACCGCTCTCGAAAGCCGAGACCGCCGATCTCTACGCCGCAATGTATGCCGACACCCTTCGGGCGGTCGAAGCCAGCGCGAGCGAACTGCTCGTCAACTACCGATCCGACGAAGATTTGCCAGGGGAGCCTGACGGCGAGGACGCTGACGACGCCGAGAGTGCGGTGCGCAACCTCGCGGACGTGGCGCTCGACGATCCAGGGGCAGCGCGCTACGAGGTCCAGATCGGCTCGACGTTCGCGGCCCGGATGGGTAACACTGTGAGCCATCTGCTCGACACCGAGGACGCGGGCTCGGTGGCGGTGATCGAACCCACCGTCCCCTTCCTGACGCGCAGCGCCCTCGACGGGATGGCGATGAAACTTCGCCGGAGCGACGTCGTGCTCGGGCCGGCGTCGGCAGGTCGGGTTCACTACGCCGGCTTCGCGTCGCCCATCGATTTCGAGGACGCCGACGCACCGCCCGCGATCGAGACACTGACCGATCGTGCGCACGACGCCGGCCACGAGGTCGACTTCGGCCCAATGGCCCCTCTCATCGAGACCCGCGAAGACATGATCGGCGCGCTCTCGCTGATCCGGGCGCGCCGGCGTGCCGGCCGCGAAGTGCCGGCGCGAACCGCCGCGTGTCTCGACGATCTCGGTCTGGAAGTCGTCGAAAACGAGGGCGACCTCGCGCTTTCGAAACCGGACACCGACAGCGATTAGGTGCGTGGGTCGATAGACCCGATCGCGGTGGGGTGGCAGAGTGGACTATCGCGCCTGTCTTGAAAACAGGTGGCCTATGGCCTCATGGGTTCGAATCCCATCCCCACCGATGGCTTGCGAACATCCTGTGAGCGCCTCGTGCGCGAGCAAACCACGTGAGCAAGCAATCGAGACGTTGGGATTCGAAGTAGACCAGTCGCAGCCCGCACAGCGAACGAAGTGAGCGAGCAGGAACGTCTGGCCGTCGTTCGAATCCCATCCCCACCGCGTTTCTCGTGACCACGCACGACGAGCAGCAACCCTTTTGCGCCGACCGATCCATCGACCGGTATGGCTGACTGGCCGCACGATCCCGACGGCGAGGAGGGCAGCGAGGGAATGCGCAAGTACGGACAGGCGATCGTGGCGAAGAAAGTCGACGACGAAGAGGACTTCCCGCTCGACGTCGCCGCGTTCGTCGATGCACACGGCGACGATCCGATCCGGCTCAACCACGAACGGGTCGTGAGCCTCCGCGAGGTCTTCGACGGCGTCGAGGACGAGGAGATCGACGACATTCAGACGATGCACCGGCGGGTCGGCAAGGCGATGCGCGCGAACGGGTTGTGGGAGTACACGCCCGGCTCCGACGCGGCAAGTCGCGGCGGAGCCTAACGACGGACGGGTTTTCCGTCCCTGAGTCACGGGCGGGCCGCACCGTTCGATCGATCGTGTTTGCGGCGAGACGGAAGTGCCTAAACCCCATCGATCGGAGGGGTGGACATGGCTGGCGGCACCGATTCCAGGTCGCGCCCGGGACTGTTCTCGTTCCGTGAGATCCTCGTCGCGGGCTGGGTGACGGTCACGTCACTGATCTTTTTCAACGTCTTCGTCCGGTTTTTCTACCGCACGATCCTCGACAACGACGTCGGGGTGCCGATCCACTGGCCGATCAGCAAGTTCGCGGTTCGGCTCGGTCGTCTCGATATCTCGCGTGTCGGGGTGCTGGTCGTACTCGCAGTCGTCGTTTTCGCGGTGGCGACCGCGTATCTCCTCTGGTTCGATCGCACCAGCCTCTGGCCGGTCGTCGTCGCCGGGGCGGTGTTGCTCGTACTCACCACGCTCACGCAGGGCCATCAGGCCGGACTCATCAGACCCATTGCCAACGGCGGGTCGTACTACCGCGCGGCGGTCACGGTCACCGATCCGGTCGCGTTCGTCACGACGTTCGAGGCGAACCAGTTGGGGCTCCCGCTCCACGCGCGGACTCATCCGCCGGGGGCCGTACTCTCGTTTTGGGTGCTCGATACGCTTCTCCCGTCGACCCGCGCCGTCTCGCTCACCGTTGGGATCGGTTCGCTCGCGCTCTCGGCACTTCTCCTCCATCGACTGCTCGTGACGTACTACCCCCGCGACGTCGCCCAATACACCACGTATCTGTTCGTCCTTCTGCCCGCGGTTCAGATCTACTCCCTCACGACCCTCGATGCGCTCATCACCGTCGCGGCGCTCGGCGCGATCTACTGCTTCACCCGTGAGTCGCCGATCGTGGCGACGTTCGGCACGCTCGTCTGCCTGTTCGTCGCCGCCTCCCAGACGTTCATGACCGTATTTTTGGGGCCTGTACTCGTCGGGCTCGCACTCTTGCGCCGCGACCGCATCGCACCGCTCGTCGTGATCGGCCTCTCGTCGCTCGGAATTTATGTCCTCGTGAACGTCGTCCTCGGCTACGACTACATCGCCTCGTTTCTGACCGCCTCCCATCAGCAGAACCCGAACGGCTTTTTCCCGCTCGCCGAGCCGCTGCGCTATCTCACCACGCGAGTCGAGAACGTCGCCGAGATCGCGCTCTTTTTCACGCCGATGCTCGCGGTGCTCGCGGTTCGCGGGGTGGGTGTGCTGTGGCGGTCCGCACGTGGTCTCAGCAGGCTCGACCGCGAGCCGCTCGTCATCTTCGGGCTCGCGGCCGGATCGCTACTCGGGCTGTTCGCCGTCGGTGTCTATCACACCGGCGAAACCGCTCGCGGCGCGATGTTCATCTATCCGTTTTTGATGATTCCAGTCGCCGCCGCGATCCGAGCTGCCGACCCCACGAGACGGCGTGAGGCGCTGCTCGCGGCCGCAGTGTTCGGACAGGCACTCCTGATGCAGCTCGTCGGGGACTACCTCTGGTGAGGGGTGCGATAGCAAGGTTTGTCGCCGTCACCACGTCGCTCATGCGTCGGGACTCGGCTCGTCGGCGAGATACTTGTGCGCCGAGAACACGATGAACCCGAGGATCGCCGCGTACCAGAGCGTGCCGACCCGGATCACCATCGTCGCGCCCGCCGCGACGGATTGGGAGATCCCGAAGGTGAGCAGGAGACCGGCCATGCTCGCCTCGGCCGCGCCGAGCCCCCCCGGAAGCATGCTGACCGCGCCGATCACGGAGCCGAGCGCGAAGACGAACACTCCCACGAGGAGCGCGGACTCAACGCCGAATCCCGCGAGTACGATCCAGAGCGCGACGCCTTCGAGCCCCCACGCGATGATCCCTAACAGAGTGGCCACCGAAAGCGGCCGGAGTCGGAAGAGCGCGTAGGTGCTCTCGTAGAACCGTTCGAGCGACGCGGCGTAGTCGCCGACGACCGGGAGCGACTCGGCGGCATCGAGCAGTCGGAGGCAGCCCGCGCGCCACTGGAGCAGCCCGATTCCGGCGGCGAAGGCGACTGCGAGCGCCACGAGAACCGTGGGCGAGCGGCCGTAGGCCACGACGCCGACCCCGGCGAGCATGGCGAGCGAGACCAGATCGGTCACGCGCTCGGCCCCGACCACCGAGGTCGTGAGGCTCGCTGGGGTTCCCTCCATGTCGCGCAGCAGCCACGCCTTCCAGACCTCGCCGGCCTTGCCAGGGGTGACGACCATCATCAGCCCGCTGAAAAACACCGTGAGGCTGGTTTTCAGCGGGATGTCGACCCCGAGTTCCCGGAGGTAGAACTCCCACTTCCCGAACCGGAAGGCGTAGCCGACGGTAGTGAGGCCGATCACCGCGGCGAATGCGGGCCACTCGAACCGGGAGAAAGCCTCGACGACCCTCCCGGCGTCGGCGTAGAGGAAGAGCGCGCCGAACACCACGAGCGTGAGCACCGCGGTGGCCTGGACGCCGTGCTCGCTCACCCACCGCCGAAGCCGTCCGGGCTGATCGTCAGCTTCGTCGCTGGGGTCCGCGCCACCCGGCTGATCGGATGAGCCGCCCGTTTCGCGGTACTCCGCCATCACCGCCACCCCGCGGCCGCGCGGCGCGCCTGGTGAAGTTTGGTGGCGACGTGGCCCGAGAGATATCGCCCGCGACCGCGCGGGACGGTCGTGCCGGATCGGATGGCCTCGCGGAGCGATCCCTCACACTCGGTGTACGCGCGGCCGACCTCCATCGGGAAGTGGGCGTCGCTCCCGCCGGTCGTCGCGAGGTCGTGGTGGGCGGCGAACGCGCGCGCTTCGCGGTTGAACGACTCGCGGACGCACCGCGCGTTGACCGCCTCGACGCCGTCGACCGCCGCCGCGAGTTCGGCGAGATCGGTGTCGTAGACCTGGCGGAGCGCGTCGAACGGATGGGAGAGCACCGCGAGTCCGCCCTGGTCGTGGATGTCGTCGATCACCGAAAGCGGGTCGGTTTGCGGGGGCGCGCGCTCGACATCGATCCCGAGGAGATGGCCTTGTGTGGTCGTGACCTCGACGCCCGAGACGACATCGATATCGTCGGGCGCACACGACCCAACGCGCTCGACGTTTTCGAGCGTGTCGTGATCGGTGACGACGATCCCATCGAGGTCCGCTTTCTCGGCAGCGCGGGCGACCGCTGCGGGCGATGTCGCCGAGCACGGCGAGGCGTCGGTGTGGACCTGAAGATCGTACCGCGAGCGCGACCGACTCATCCGACCAGCCCGACGAGCCACGCCCGCGGGCGTCCATAGAGCACGACGACCGCGACGACCCCCCAGAGCGCGAGGTTGAGCAGCGACTGACGGTCGAACAGGAGCGTGCCCGGCGATGCGGCCATCCCGCTCGTGGTGTGAACGAGATGGTGGTATCGAAAGACGCCGAAAAAGGCAAAGGGGAGCGTGAGCATCATCGCGAGCTTCGCCCCCGTGAACGTGTAGATCGAGTACGAAATGAGGAGCGTGGAGATGACCACCACGAGCAGCTGATCGAGCGTCTCGGGGGTGTACTCGTCGAGCGTTGCGCGGGTCTCGGCCGGGTTCGCGCTCGCCGCGAACTCGTGGCGGCGCTTGCCGAGCGCGAGCAGGAGTGCGGCGAGGAACGTACAGACCACGAGCCACGGGCTAAGTGCGACGCCGATCGCCACCACGCCCGCGACCGCCCGCAGCACGAACCCGAAGGCGATCAGGAGGACGTCGACGAGGACGACGTCCTTCAGATACAGTGAGTACGCGGCGTTCTGGACGAGATAGGTCGCCACGATCACCACGAACAACCCTCCAAGGGTGTACGACAGCGCGAACCCGAACAGGAGGAGGCCGACGCCGAACGCGGCCGCGGTTGGCACACTCACCTGGCCGCTGGCGATCGGCCGCTTTCGCTTTTCGGGATGGCGGCGGTCGGCCTCGACGTCGCTGATGTCGTTGAAGATGTACGTCGCGCCGGCGACCGCACAGAACGCCGCGACGCCGATCGCGACCTGCCCCCACGCGACGGGATCGAACAGCCGGCCCGAGAACACGATCGCGATCAGGAGTACCGCCTGCTTGTACCACTGCCACGGGCGGATCTCGCGGGCGAGCCCGGCGGCGGTCCGTGCGAGGCTCGCCTGATGTGTCTGCGCCTCGGCCATTGTCCCTCGTGTGTCGTCGCGAGCCATAAACCTGACCGATCGATACGCACCGTTCCGGATCGTTTCGTCCCTCCGTCGGGCGGTCGAACGGGTGAAATCACCGAACGAGTGCTCGAAGTCGTATCGGTAGATAGTTGAAACCGGGTCGTCAACGCCGACATAATGTCATCTCCCTCCGAAGGCGACGAGCGACTCGCGGAGCCAGGATCGATGCTGGTCACCGGCGGTACCGGCTTCCTGGGACTCCACACCTGCCAGTATTTCAAAGAGCGTGGCTGGGACGTGACCGCGCTCGATCTCAAGCCGTTCAAAGACGAGGACGAGATCGAGGGCGTCGAGTACGTCGAAGGCGATGTCCGCGACGAGGAAAGCGTCCGCGAGGCGATCGCGTCGACCGGCGCGGACGCGGTGGTCCACACCGCCGCCGCGCTCCCGCTGTGGGACGACCAGCGCATCCGCGAGACCACCATCGACGGCACCCGGAACGTGCTCTGGGCCGCGAAGGAGGAGGGCGTCGATCGCGTTGTCTATGTCTCCTCGACGGCGGTCTACGGCACCCACGACTCCCACCCGATCACCGAGGAGTCGCCGCTCGACGGCGTCGGGGCGTACGGCGAGGCGAAGATCGAGGCCGAGAAGATCTGTGAAGACTTCCGCCGGATGGGGATGTGCGTGCCGATCCTCCGCCCGAAGACGTTCATCGGCCCTCAGCGTCTCGGCGTCTTTCAGGTCCTCTTCGACTGGATCGAATCGGGCGCGAACGTCCCGATGGTTGGCTGGGGCAACAACAAGTACCAGCTCATGCACGTCTACGACCTCGTCCGTGCGATGGAGTTCATGATCGCGAAGGACGAAGCGGACGTGAACACCGTCTTCAACGTCGGTGCCGACGAGTTCGGCACGATGAAAGAGGACTTCCAGGCCCCGATCGACTATGCGGGAACCGGCAAACGCACGATCGGGACACCCACGCCCCTCACCGTGTTCGCGCTCCGTGTCCTCGAAAAGCTGAATCTCTCGCCGCTGTATCCGTGGGTGTACGAGACCGCCCACGAGGACTCCTATGTGTCGGTCGAGAAGCTGAAATCGCTCGGCTGGGAGCCCAACTACTCGAACAAGGAGGCGCTCGTCGAGACCTACGAGTGGTACCTCGACAACTACGAGGAGCCCGAACGCGAGGACGACGCCACGGGACTGGATCACCGCGTCGCGTGGGATCAGGGCGCGCTCGCGCTCGTGAAGGGCGTGTTCAAACGGATCTGATAACCGAAAATCCAACAGAGCTATGCATCTCGTTGTCGATTACGGCGGTGTCATCGTCGAGCACGGCGACGAGCGCGAACACGCCCACGTTCTGGGCGTCGACCCCGAAACCGACCCGTATCCCGGATGGCTCGCCTACTTCGCGTTTCGTGACGGCTTCGTCCAGAGCACCCCGGAGTACATCGAACTCCTCTCGACGCTCACCGAGGCGTCCCACGAAGCGTGTCGTGAGTACGTCGAGAAAACGTGGCTCGACCCCGAGTTTCCCGAAGAACACGTTGACGTCCTCCGGGAGCTCGCACGCGATCACACGCTCGTCCTCTTCGGCAACATGGCGCGCCCATGGATCGAGACGGTTCTCTCGGAGCACGACGTGCACGAGTGTTTCGACGATCTCGTGGTCTCTTCGGACCTGCGACGGTCGAAACCCCATCCAAAGGGGTACTTCGAGTGTCTTCCCGAGGGCGACGAACCAGTCGCCTTCGTCAGCGACGAGTACAACGAGGACCTCATGATGGGCGAAACGCTCGGGATGACGTCAGTGTGGGTCGAAAACGACGCGGAGACGCCGTACCGAGAGCCCGACGTTCGGATTTCGACGCTCAGTGACCTTCCGGACGTCCTCTCGACCGACGGACGTCTGCCGTTCCAATGATTCGTCGTTTTGACGTAGTTCTGACTTCGGTGTTGTGGGCGTTTAATCGTCCGTTCTTCCGACACACACAGATACTTCCTATCGTGTGACGTGATGACGCACATGGGCAACCCCAGCGTGAGACGAAGCGCCGGACCCAGGCCGCTCGATGGCTCGTCACGCGGCCAGGCGGTCGGCCGTGGCTGGGGACGCCGATGACCGCGCGCTCGCTGTTTTTCACCGGCCAGACCGAGATCGCGCTCCGCGAGATGCCGATCACGGAACCGGCCGACGGGGAGGTGCGGGTCCGCACGACGGCGTCGGCCATCAGTGCCGGCACGGAACTGCTGGTGTACCGCGGCCAGGTGCCCGAATCGATGGCGGCCGACGAGTCGATCGACGCCCTCGACGGTGACTTCGAGTACCCGCTCCAGTACGGCTACGCGGCCGTCGGCCGCGTGACGGCGGTCGGGAACGACGTCGACGACGCGTGGCTCGATCGCCGGGTGTTCGGGTTCAACCCCCACGAGAGCCACTTCGTCACCACGCCGGCGGCGCTTCGCGAAGTTCCGGAAACGCTCTCCGACGCCGAGGCCGCGCTGCTGGCGAACGCCGAGGCCGCGGTCAACTTCCTTCTCGACGGGCGGCCCGCACTCGGCGAGCGCGTCGCGGTGTTCGGCCAGGGCGTCGTCGGCCTCCTGACGACGGCGTTGCTCGCCGACCTCCCGCTCGAAACGCTGGTCACCGTCGACGGCTACGAGCGCCGACGCGACCTCTCGATCTCGCTCGGAGCTGACGTCGCGATCGATCCGGACGACGACCTCGACGCGCGTCTCGACGGCCACGAGCCGCCCCGTGGCGCGGATCTCGCCTACGAGCTCTCGGGCCAGCCCGACGCGCTCGACGACGCTATCGACGTCGTGGGCACCGCCGGCCAGGTGATCATCGGCTCGTGGTACGGCACGAAACCCATGCACCTCGATCTCGGGGGGACCTTCCACCGGAGTCGCATCCGCCTCCAGAGCAGTCAGGTCAGCACCATCGACCCCGTCGACCGCGGCCGGTGGTCGAAGGAACGCCGCTTAGGCGAGGCCTGCCGGCTCCTCGAACGGATCGACGCTGAACGACTCGTGACCCATCGCGTGCCGATCGAACGGGCCGACGACGCCTATCGCCTTCTCGACGAACGCCCGCGGGAGGCGATTGGGGTTCTCCTCACCTACTAGAAGCCCACTTTTTTTACAAGGAGCCCTCAGTCACGCGCTTCGCGCGCTCCCTCGAACCCCTTCCAAAAACCTGTTTCCGTGAGTAGCGCGGGACCGGAGGTCCCGCGGACCGTTCGCGCGGCGGAGCCGCGCGAAGACGAAGGCGAACGGAGGCTCGGAAGACGAGCGGCACGAGGTGCGAGCGTAGTGAGCACCTCGATGCGAACGGCGAGGAACGAGCCGTGAGCGAAGCGAATCTTCCGGTGGACTAAAAACACCCGCTCGCTCACTTCGTTCGCTCACGGCGAACCGTGCTCGCTTCGCTCGCACGGACGTTCTCTATTCGCACCGCTGAAGCCCTCGGCGCGCTCGCTGTGCTCGCGCGCCTCGCCCTTCATCCGCTGTCAGAGAAACCTCCGACAAGCCTCGTGTTCGTTTCACTCACACGAGACGCCAGGAGAACTCTGTTCTCCTGAGCCTCGACTCGCTGCGTTCTCGTGAGCCGAAGGTGAACGAGGGTTCGGAGTCGTTCGAAAGGCGCTTCGCGCCTTTCGTGATGACGAGGGAGCTTCGCTCCCTCGAACCACGCGCGAAGCGTGCTCCGGCATTCGTCGGGACACCAGGCCCGCGCCACCGTCGTCGCTTGTCTCGGGCTATTTCACTTTCACTCCGGGGATGGCATCGGTTGATACCCGTTGGGGACTGTTCGACAGCCATGTTCGAGAATCTCGCCGCGAGGTGTGAGGCGGCCGAGTGCGACCGCGACCTTCCGGACGAGCCGTCGCTCGTCTTCCGTGATCCGTCGGGAGAGCGCCGCGCTTACGAGTGTCCGTGCGGTGCGGTCACGGTGACGGTCGCGAAGGCACACGCCTAACCGCCGACGGGGCCGACGGAACGCATGAAGGAAGTCGTCCACGCGCGCGGCCACGAACACGTCACCGCACAGCACGCGAGCACGCTCGAACTCACGAGCGACGACTACCTCACGCCCGCCGGCGACTGCATCATCGGGATCGAAGCCGATCGCACGCCCGCCGACTTCGATCAAGAGTTCGTCGCGGCCTGTCGCGACGCCGACGCGACGATCACCGCGACGTTCGAGGCAGGCGATCACACCCAAACGGTCCGCGGGCGAGGCCATCCAGAACTCGAATTCACGAACGACCGGAGCCTGGTCTGTCGGACGAGCGAGTACGTCGACGATCGGACGGTGATGGTGGATGCGGACGCGGCGGCCGCCGATCTCGATCGGAACCTCGTGGCGGCGCTCGCCGATGGTGCGGATCTCCAGGCTACCTTCCGGGTCGAATAGCGTTTTGTGGCCGGCACTCGTCCCATCGTCATGAGCAACGACGCGGAGCCGTCCGAGAACATCAGCGGGGGTCCCGATGGCGGTGGACTCGAAACGGCGTTCGAGGAGCGCGAAGCCGACACACGCACCGAGGCCGTGGTGGACCGGCTCGGCGAACGCTACTGGCAGAAGACCTACGGCGGCCAGGACGCCTTCGAGTGTCTCGTCCGCACGATTCTGAGCCAGAACACGAGCGACAAGGCGAGCCAACCAGCCCACGACGTGCTGATGGATCGGTACTGCGAGGAGGACGGCGATCTCGCCGCCACGCTCGCCGACGCCGACCAACCCACGCTCGCCGAAACCATCGAGTCGGCGGGCCTCTACAACCAGAAATCGGCGACGATGATCGCCATCGCCGAGCGCATCGTCGATGAATACGGTGGGGCGGAGGAGTTCAACGGGTTCGTTGCCGAGGGAGATCCCGAAACCGTGCGCGACGCGCTCCTCGATTTTTCGGGCGTGGGTCCCAAAACTGCCGACTGCGTGCTCCTGTTTTCGGGCGGGCGTGCGGGCGTCTTTCCAGTCGACACCCACGTCCACCGCATTTACCGCCGGCTCGGGATCGCGCCGCCCGAGGCCGACCACGAAGAAGTCAGGGCGGTCGTCGAAGACCAGGTACCGGCCGAGAAATGTGGGTTCGGCCACACCGCCTCGATCCAGTTCGGGCGGGAGTACTGCACCGCGCGCAAACCGGCGTGTCTCGATGATCCCGACGCCTGTCCGATGGCTGATCTCTGCGATCAGGTCGGTGTCTATCCCGAAACGGGCGAGGTGGTCGATCCCGCCGACGCGCCGGCGGAGTAGGGATCACCGGCGAGCGACGGCGACGACCAGCGCGAGCGAAACGAGGACGAACGCGATCAGCGAGAGGTTTGGCACTGTCAGGCCAAGAATTTGGTACTGGACGGTGCCGCAGCTTCCGACCGAGCAGGTCGCGGAGTCGGCCGTGGCCTGGAACCACGAGTGGTAGGCCGCCACGCCAGCCCCGAGAACCGACAGCGGCAGCGCGCTGCGGTAGACGCCGGGGCGGTTTTCGAGCGCGGCCACGCCGAGGATCACAGTCAGGGGGTACATCAGGATGCGTTGGTACCAGCAGAGCTCGCAGGGGATCAGCCCGAGACCGAGGCTGAGATAGAGGCTCCAGATCGTGGCGATCGCCGCGACGAGCGTGGCAACCGCAAGCCAGAGTCGAGAATTGATACGGCGCATTTGCTGACCTCTCGCACAAGTGGAACGTAGTGGTTGCGGTACGAGTCGCCGCCCGTGAGCAGAGGCTACGCTCCCGGCGCGCGCAACTGCGGTGCGGCGCAGCCTGGTGTCCTGACGAGCGAAGTCGTTCGAAACGGCGATAACGAGGCGCTACGCGCCTCGAACCGTTGGCGCGGCGAAGCCGCGCCAAGAAGCCGTTTCGTGATGTCGTCAGATTCCGACGGAATCTGACTGCTTGCAGGAAATCACCGATTTCCTGCAATGACGAAAGACGCGAAGCGTCTTTCGGACCACGAGGCAGGGCTTGGAAGAGTTCCGCTCTTCCAGTGGACATGAAAAGGGCGAGGCGCGCCGTCGTTTCGCTTCGTCTGCTCGCGGGCCTACGGCCCGCTCGCACGGTCCGCGGGACGCGGAGCGTCCCTCGCTACTCGCGCGAGACGCCGAGGGCTTTCACTTGAATCGGAAGGTTTCGAGGTTCTTCGGCGCGAACGTCCGCATGTTGTAGTTGTGATACAGCGCCGAGGAGAGATCCTGGACGCTCGACTCGTCGCCGTGGACGCAGAGCACTTTTTCAGGCCTGGGATTCATCGTCTTCACGAAGTTTTCCAGCCCCTGGCGGTCGGCGTGGCCCGAGAACCCGTCGACGGTCTCGACGTCGAAATCGAGGTTGAGCGTGTCCGAACGGCCGCGGCCGTTGCGCGGGATCTCGTCCCAGCCGTTTTGGATGCGGCGGCCGAGGGTGCCCTGGGCCTGGTAGCCAACGAAGACCATCGTGGTGTCGGTGTCGGCTCCGAGATGATCGAGCCACGACATGATCGGGCCGCCGGTGACCATCCCCGAGGTCGAGAGGATGATCGCGGGATCGCCCGCGGCGACCTCCTCGCGCTCGTCGTCGCCCTCGTCGATGTGGTTGAACTGGGGTGCGAGGAACGGGTTCTCGTCGTCGTGGAAGATGCGATCCCGGAGATCGTCCCGAAGGTACTCGGGATAGGTGGTGTGGATCGCGGTCGCCTCCCAGATCATCCCGTCGAGGTGGACGGGCATTTCGGGGATCTTCCCGGTGCGCATCGCCTCTTCGAGGACGAGCATGATCTCCTGAGAGCGCCCTACCGCAAAGGCCGGAATCAGAATTTTGCCACCCTGATCGTGGGTTTCGTTGATGACCTCGATCAGGTTCTCTTCGGAGTCGGCCTGATCGGTCTGGTAGTCGTTCCGGCCCCCGTAGGTGGACTCCATCACGAGCGTCTCGACCCGCGGGAAGTCGTTGACTGCGCCGTTGAACAGTCTGGTATCGTCGTAGTGGATGTCGCCCGAGAAGGCCACGTTATAAAATCCGTCGCCGATGTGGAAGTGGGCGACCGACGACCCGAGGATGTGGCCGGCGTTGTGGAGCGTGAGCTTCACGTCGGGCGCGATGTCGGTGACGTCGCCGTACTCGATCGGGATGGCGTGTTTGACCGCTTCCCGGACCATCGCGCTGTCGTAGGGCGGGCTGCGGCCCTCTTTCGCCGCGACGTCGAGGTAGTCGAGCTGGAGCAGTCCCATCAGGTCGCGGGTCGGCTCGGTGGTGTAGATCGGCCCGTCGTAGCCGTACTTGAACAGGAGGGGAATCAGCGCGGAGTGATCGAGGTGGGCGTGAGTGAGGACGACGGCGTCGAGCGAATTCAGGGGGTTCGCCTCGGGAACTTGGAGGTACGGCGCGTCGTCCGAACCCGGTTTGTCGCCACAGTCGATCAGGATTCTCGTCTCGGGCGTCGAGAGGATAAAGCTCGCGCGGCCGACCTCCCGACAGCAGCCGAGCGTCGAGATCCGAACCCACTCGTCGTCGGCCATCTCCTCGCGGTGGATCTGGCGGCCGACCCGCTCCAAGATGTCGCGGCGCTCCTCGCGCTCCTGTTTGAGGAAGCTTCTAACGTTGGAAACCGTGGAGGACTCGATCGGCGGCGTCCGGACGACTTCGGGCGTCCAGCCGACTTCCTGGGTGATCTCCCGGAGCGTCGAGCCGTGCCGGCCGATCACCATGCCTGGTTTGGCGGCCTCGATCACGACCTCGCCGGTGTCGGCGTGGAAGTCGAGGTCGGAGACATCGGCCTTCTCGGGGATCACGTTCATGACCTGCTCGCGTGCAGTCGTTGGATCGGTGAGCGCGTCGGGGACCGGCCGCACGGTGATGCGCTTGCGGAGCTGACCCGCGAGGTTGCGGATCAGGTCGCCGTTGCGCGCGAACTTCTTCGGGTCGCGCGTGTAGATCACGAGTTCCGGTCCCTCGTAGGTCACGTCCGACACGGAGATGTCGTTCGGGAGTTCGTCGACTATCGTTGCCTGTAGCTCGTCGAGCTGCTTGTCAACCGTACTCATAGTAAGACTCGGGTCATGTGCTGAGAGACCACGCGTGTGCCGGTCCGGCGTCGCCCCCGGCTCCCGGTCGGACCGATCCCTGATCGCCGGTGTGGGTCGGTCCGTTCGGTGGACGGGAACCGTTCGCGAGAGGCACGGACTGTGGCATACAATACTCTCTGGAGGTCGTTCGGTCCGCACGACGCGTGGGTCCGGACTCGTGACAGTGGACTGCTGAGAGCCCGGAGAACCCGCGTGTATCTGCTCCTATCGGGTGACGGTAATAAAACCTTTCGCAAAGCGTACCCCGCCAGCACTCCGTTCTGCCGTATGCGCCTCACCCCGGCCACCGTCGCCGACGAGCGCGAGTGGATCACAGAGCGCGCCCCGACCGTGGTGCCGCTGCTCAACGACGTCCGGACCGACCTCGCTGCCGCCTTCGATACCGAGGTCGACAGCGTCTCGCCGGAAACGTACCGTGCGGAAGTCGACGTGGTGTTCGCCGACGTCGACCTCGCGGTGAACGTCGCCGCGCTCTCGCGCCTGCTGCGCGAACTCGACGTCGAGGGCGACTATCCGGGCTTCGTCGTCGACGAGCTGCTGGGCCGCGAGCTTGCCGGGGCCATCGCTGGGAATCAGCCGCTTCGACTGCTCGGCGAGGCCACCTTCCACTACGCCGACGTCACGACCCACACCGAGGGTACGGCGGGGCTCGACGACCTCGACGCCGCGCTCGCGGCCGGCTTTCAGACACGCTTGCCGGGGTGGGACTGGACCACGAGCGAAAGTCCGTTCGCGGTCGCTTTCGACGACTCCCGCTCGTGATCGTGTTTGCACGGTGCGCACGATGCGTTCGGTAGTGAAGCCGAAAGTATCGGTCAGACACGCGGGCTTCCCCAACCGGTTTCACCGACGGCAGCCAACCGCGCAGAGCCACCCGTGAGCTCGGACCACACTCTCGACGCCGAGTACATCGAACAGCAACGCGAGACGATCGATCACCCGCTGCTCCGACTGTTCGTCGAGTTCGGTCGGGGGAGCCGCCGCTGGTTCGCCGTCGGCGTGCTGTCGAGCACGATTGCACGCTTTCTCTCGCTGATCCCGCCGGTACTCCTCGGGGTCGCGATCGACTCGCTCTTCGAGAACACCAAGGCGTTCACGCTGCCGTACGTTCCGACGGTGTGGCTGCCGGAGTCCACAGCGGCACAGTTCTGGTTCGCGGTCGCCGTGATGGCGGTCGCGATGGTCGGGGCCGCCGTTCTGAACTTCGTCCGGCAGTCCACGCTCAACCTCTTTTCGCACCGAGTCAAACACGAGGTCCGGACCGCGAGCTACCAGCGGATGCAGCGTCTCGACATGGAGTTTTTCAACGAGATGCAGACTGGCGAGCTCATGAGCATTCTCTCGAACGACACCAATCGATTGGAACAGTTCCTCGATTCGATGATGGGCGAGGCGATCCAGCTCGGGGTACTGATTCTCGGAACGGCCGCGATCCTGACCGCGATCAACCCCCAGCTCGCGGCAGTCACGCTCGCCGTGATCCCGGTCGCCGGGGCGTTCACCTACTGGTTCATGCGGGTCGCGGAGGAGCGCTACGCCGATGTCCGCTCGTCGGTCGGCAGTTTAAATAGCCGCCTCGAAAACAACCTCGGCGGGATCGAGGTCATCAAGTCCTCGAACACCGAAGAGTACGAGGACGAGCGCGTGCGCGAGCACTCGTACAACTACTTCCGCCTCGACTGGCTCGCGCTCCGACTCAACTTCATCTATCGTCCCGGGCTGGAGGCGTTGATCTCGATCTCGTTCGTCCTCACGTTCGTCGTCGGCGGTCTTTGGGTCGTTACCGGCACGGCCCCCGGGCCCCTCACGGGAACCCTCTCCACGGGCGATCTCGTCATCTTTCTCCTCCTAACCCAGCGCCTCGTCGAACCCCTCTCACAGATGGGAACCATCGTCGACCGCTACGAGGACGCCAAAGCCTCCACCAAGCGCATCCTCGGGCTGATGTCCATTCCCGTTTCGATCGAGAACGCCCCCGGCGCGACCGGGCTCGATACCGTCGAAGGCCAAGTGGAGTACGACGACGTTACCTTCGGCTACGACGACGAGCACGTGCTCCGCGACATCGATTTCACCGTCGAACCTGGCGACACCGTCGGCCTCGTCGGCCCGACCGGCGCGGGCAAGACGACAGTTCTGAAACTGCTTCTGCGTCTCTACGACGTGGACGAAGGTTCGATTCGGCTCGACGGCCACGACGTCCGGGATCTCACGCTCGAAAGCCTCCGCGGGTCGATCGGCTACGTCGGCCAGGAGAACTTCCTGTTCGACGGCACGGTTCGGGAGAACATCCGGTATGGGAAATTCGACGCCGACGACGCGGCAGTCGTCGAGGCCGCACAGCGCGCGGAAGCCCACGAGTTCATTTCGAATCTTCCCGAGGGGTATGATACCGACATCGGCGAGCGCGGCGTGAAACTCTCCGGTGGCCAGCGCCAGCGGGTCGCGATCGCACGGACCATCCTCCAAGACCCCGCCATCCTGATCTTCGACGAGGCCACCTCGGCGGTCGACACCGAAACTGAGCTCCTGATCCAGCGATCGATCGACGACCTCGCCGCCGACCGGACCACCTTTGCGATCGCCCACCGGCTCTCGACGGTGCGCGACGCCGACACGGTCCTCGTGCTCGACGACGGCCGGATCGCCGAACGCGGCTCCCACGACGAGTTGATCGCGGCCGATGGGCTGTACGCCAACCTCTGGCGGGTTCAGGCCGGCGAGATCGGCGACCTCCCAGAGGAGTTCGTCGCGCGGGCGAGTGAACGCATCGCCCAGCAGACCCCAGATAGCGCCGGGACGGACTGAGTAAGCAAGACCGCGACTGCCACGTCCGCGAGCTGATTCAGGCTTCCGACGCGCCTGGCTCCGTCTGCTCGGTCGGTTCGGCACCCGATCCCGATCGTCGCCGGTTAGCGAGCGCGAGCGCGCCGAACAGCACTCCGCCGACGGTGCGCAGTGCGAGATCGAGCACGATCGTCCCGAACCCGACGTTCATCTCGACCAACCCGAGCAGGCTCTCGACGCTGTTGAACAGCAGCCCGGGAGCCATCAGGAGGAGTGCGGCGAGCGCGAACAGCGCACGTTCGAACCGGGAGACGTCAGTGTAGAGGAAGCCGATGACTGTCGCTCCGAGCGCGATGACACCGAGGAACACCCCCACGATCGGGATGAGTACCTCGGGAACGAAGTAACCCAGATCGAGCACGTCGCTGAATCCGACGACCCGATAGACCTGGTCGGCGTCCGGATCCACACCCGGGATCCGTCGGAGCATCACGATCCCCGGCACCAGGACGAACGCGAACGGCACGATGACCTTGTTGAGTGAGAGCGAGAACGCCTCGATACCGGTCTGGAACGGATCGGATTTCGCGACCCCGGATGCCGCGTACGCCGCGACCGCCACCGGCGGCGTGATGTCGGCGATCACGCCGAAGTAGAGGATGAACAGGTGTGCGGCCAACAGCGGCACCTCGAACGCCGCGATCGCGGGCCCGAGCAGCGCGACGAGGATGATGTACGTCACGGTGGTCGGCATCCCCATCCCGAGAATGATCGAGGAGATCGCAGTGATCAGGAGCAGCAAGACGAGCGAGCCGCCCGCGACGTTGAGGATCAGCGTGGTGAGGTTCGGTCCGAGGCCGGTGGTGCTGATGACGCCGGGAATGACGCCGGCGGCGGCGACCGCGATCACGACCGGGGTCGCGGTGCGCGCACCCGCCTCCATCGACCGCACGACGAACGAGAAGTAACCGACAGCCCGGTTGTCGGCGAGCTGCGGGCGGCCGAGAGTCCCAGTTGCTGTCTCCGTAGCTTCGTCGACCTGATCATCGTAGTCGAGTAACGGTGCGTCGGCGTGTGGACGCGCGAGCAGCGTGAAGAAGCTCACCGCGAGCACGATCCAGCCGAGTTCGCCAACGACGGCCGCGGCGGCCGCCGCCGGGGCCATCCCCGCGCCACTCGCACCGGTGAGTGCGCCGACCACGGTCGTCCCAGCGACGAGGTAGGAGACGAACTCGACCGCCGCGAGACCGGCGATCGTGCCAAGCAGCGGCCACTGGGTCCGGTCGTTGTACGCCGCGACGAGGGCGATCAGCGCGGCGATCGCGACCAGCGTGAACCACGCCGAACGTGCAACCGTCAGTCGTGCCCCGATCAGGTAGTAGAGCAAGAGCCCGATCGGGAGGAGGTAGAACCATCCCCGACGGAGATGCGAACGGAGCGTGACGAGCTCGGACGCGTCGACGCCGCCGATCCCCGCTCGCGAGGCTTCGAGGTGGACCATCACCCACACCCCGAAGAAGAAGACGAGCGCGGGAACGGTCGCCGCGACGATGACGTCGGCGAAGGGGACGCCGATGAACTCCACGATCAGGAACGCCGCTGCGCCCATCACCGGCGGGAGGATCTGTCCGCCCGAGGAGGCAGACGCCTCCACGCCACCGGCGAACTCGGCACGATAGCCCGTCCGCTTCATCAACGGGATGGTGAACGCCCCCGTAGTGACGGTGTTCGCGATCGAGGAGCCCGAAATGGTGCCCATGAACCCCGACGCGAGGATCGACGCCTTCGCCGGCCCGCCCTTCCGCCGGCCGGTCGCGCTGTAGGCGAGATCGATGAACCACCGGCCCGCACCGCTCATCTCGAGGAACGCGCCGAAGAGGATGAAAATATAGATGAACTGAACACTCACCCGGACCGGAACGCCGAAGACGCCGTTCGCGGTGTTGTACCAGAGGTTCTGAACGACGTCGCTCCACGCGGTCTGTTGAATCTGGCCGAGCACGCCGATCAGCGGCGCGTCGCGTGGGATCAAGAAGCCATACCGGGCGTAGACGATGAACATCCCGACGATCCCCATGAGATACACCCCCAGCGTTCGTCGGGTGGCTTCGAGCACGAGCAGGACGCCGAGCGCGCCGAGCACGAACGCATACGACGACTCGGCGAACGGGATATCGAGTGCGGCCACCGCCTTCACGACGAACTCGAGATCGAGATAAGGGACGAACTCCGCAATCGTGCGCCATGCGTCGAGATAGACTTCAGAGGTCGTACGCCCGCCATCGAGCCCGAGCGCACGGAGCTGTTGAATCTCGTCGAACTCGGTGAGCATGTAGAGCGACGAGAGCGCCGCAACGACCATCAACACGACATCGATCGGCGTCACGCGGTCGCGGTCGGGATCGAGCAGTAGCCAGCGAACACCACCACGGACGCCGCGTGCACCGCGCGTCACGGGGTTCGTCTCCCCGAAACGGGTTTCGAGCGCGGGCACGATCCGCGACAGCCGTCGTGAGAGCGCGCCGTCACCCTGTGTCGCTGGGAAGAGCAGGAAGGTGAGCAGGAGGGCGAACGTGACGTGGAGGCTGTTGACCTGCAACGACTGGAGCGAGCCGAGGCTGACCTCACCGACGAGCGGGAGCGAGAGCTGGAAGATGAACCCGTGTGCGGCGAGCCACATCTGGAACGCCGAGAACGTGACCCCGATGAGGAGCACGGCGACGGCGGCGGGTCCGCGGAGCGAGCGCCGGCGTTCGAGTTCCTCCACGAGTTCGTCCGCGTCCTGCTCCGGCGAGGTGTCTGCGGTCGCCGGAGCGGTGGATGGCGTGGCGGTCGCCGTGTCGGGGGTCGATACGTCGGAATCGTCGGTCGGTGGTGGATCGGAGGTCATCAGTTGATTCTATCGAGTGCAGTCCGCAGAACGGAGCGTTCGGCGACGTGAAGCCGAACGCCCTCCGCGTTCGAGAGCGCCACGAGATCATACGTCCGGTCGCCGACGCGGAGTCGGTGGCCCGCGACCCGTCCCGGTTCGACGTACAGCTCCTCGTAGTCGCCCGGCGGGTCGAAGACGTACCACCCGTTCTCACGTGTCACGTTCGCCCGCGATGGCAGGCCCCAGCCGTACGACTGGAACTCCATTCGTGTCATTTCGAGGCTACCGTTGTGGACGGTGTAGATGTCGTGAACCGGGGTTTTCTCGACGCTGTGAGTGTAGTTGAGCGCGACCGTCGTCCCTTCGTCGACCGGGGTGGCGAGCAGTCGTTCGCCACTGTTCGCGTTTTCGACGACGAGCGCGCTGCTGGCGGGCGTCGCCGCGGCGACGGCAGTGATCACGACGATGAACGCCAACAGCACGACGAGAACGCGGACGCCACGCTGGAGCCGTCGCCGTCGTGTCATCGATGAAGACGTTCGGTCGTCATTCTCGGAGCGATCGTGTTCGGATGATGGTCATCGCGTCGGTTCGAGAGCCGGGCGGACCGGTGAAGCTCACGGCCCGTCCGGCGGCCGCGTCAGCAGACTACGAGGCGTTGGTGTCGGTCGTGTTTCCGGCGTCCGATGCGGTCGTTTCGGCCATCGACGTGCTGTCTTCCGTCGTATTGCCGGACGCGTTGCCGCCGGTCATGTTTCCATCCGACGTGGTCATCCCGCCGTCGGTCGTGTTCCCATCCGAGGCGTTGGTCGCGTTGCCAGCGCCACCGGCCGACTCGAAGTACGCCGCCGCACCGGGGTGGAGTTCGATCGACATCCCCTCCTGGGCGGAGCCGGCGCTGATGAACTCCGTCTTGATCGTGAGATCGGAGACGTTGTCGAAGATCGCGGCGGTCACGGTCTCGACGGTGGCCTCGGGGACTTCGGTGGTCGTGGCGATCATCGCCTGCACTGCGACCGTCGGCTTCGCCTCATCGATGCCCGCGTAGGTGCCGCCGGGGATCTCGTCGTCGGCGAAGAAGCTGGCGGCCTCCTTGACCTGCTGGCGTTCCTCGCCCTCGATGGGGACGATCCCGATCGAACTCGTCTCGGCGAGTTCGGCGATCGCGCCGACCGGCCAGCCGCCGACGATGAACGCGGCGTCGATGTCGCCGTTCTGGATCTGCTCGGCCGCCTGCGAGAAGTCGGTGTTCTGCTCGGTGAAATCCGAGACGCCGATCGCTTCGAGGATCGTGAGCGCGTCGACCTGCGTCCCGCTACCGAGGTCACCGGTGTTGATCGTCGCGCCGCTCAGATCCGCAATCGACGCGATATCGCTGTCGCCCGGCGTGACGACGGTGATGGTTTCGGGGTACAGCGTCCCCACACCCCGTAGGCTCTCGATGGCGTTGCCTTCGAAGGCCTCGATCCCCTCGCCGTTCTTCGCGAACGAGGCGATGTCGTTCTGGATCAGCGCGAAGTCGGCGGAGCCGTCCGAGAGGCTGCCGACGTTCTCGACCGATGCACCCGTCGAGCGAACCTGGAGGCTGAAGTCGGTGTTGTCCTCGACGACCTGCTTGATCTCGTTCGAGAGCGGGAAGTACGTCCCGCCGGTGCCGCCAGCGTCCCAGACGAGGTTGCTGCTGCCGCCCCCGCCACCGCCGGACTCGTTTCCGCTCTCGTTGCCCCCGCCGCTTTCCGTGCCGCTTCCGGATGTGGTGTCCGCCCCACCGGAGGCGGTCTCACCGCCACCGGAACCGTTGTCGCCCGAGCCGTTCTCGCCGCCGCCACCGCCGCTACAGCCCGCGAGACCTGTCGCACCCACGACGCCGACCGCGCCGGCCGTTTGCAGGAACCGCCGCCGCGAGGTGTTCCGAGTTCGATCGATCGTGTCTCGTCGGTCGTTGGCGTCTTTCTCTGCCATTCGTGATGGATTCGTCCGCGCACAAATCAACTTACCGGATAAATAGTGCAAGACGTATGAGGACGACGATCGACTGTCGCGCGTCTCGATCCAGCGTTCGCCGCGTTCGACCGAACCACACCGCGTTTAAGCCGCCCCGGAAACAGCAGTACGTATGAGCGAGCCGGAAACACAGGAACTCGGCATCACCGAGTCGAAGGAGCACAGCCCCGGCGAGTGGTACGCCGAAGTCGTCCAGAAGGCGGGTCTCGCGGACTACGCCCCGATGGGCGGGTTCATCGTCACGCGCCCTCGCGGGTACGCGCTCTGGGAACGCATTCAGGACCATCTCGACGGCTGGTTCAAAGAGACGGGGGTGGAGAACACCTACTTCCCCATGTTCATCCCTGAGAGCTACCTCGAACGCGAGAAGGAGATCGTCGAGGGGTTCGACCCCGAGGTGGCGTGGGTGACCCAGGCCGGCAGCGACGAACTCGACGAGCGCCTCGCGGTCCGCCCCACCAGCGAGTCGATCATCACGCCGTTCATGAGCCAGTGGATCAGGAGCCACCGCGATCTCCCGATGCGGCTGAATCAGTGGTGTTCGGTGGTCCGCTGGGAAGCAACGGATACGAAGCCGTTCATCCGGACCAAGGAGTTCCTCTGGCAGGAGGGCCACACCGCCCATCGCGACGAGGAGAGCGCGTGGGAGGAGACGATGCTCCGCCTCGACCAGTACCGTCGGGTCCACGAGGAAGTACTCGCGCTCCCCGTCCTCGAAGGTCGAAAGCCCGAACACGACAAGTTCCCCGGCGCGCACACCACCGCGGCGATCGAATCGCTGATGCCCGACGGCAAGGCACTCCAGTCCGCGACCAGTCACTACCTGGGTGATGGGTTCGCCGAGGCGTTCGACGTGACCTACGTCGACGAGGACGAGAACGAGCACGTCGCCCACACCGCCTCGTGGGGGCTGTCGTGGCGCGCACTCGGCGGGATGATCATGACCCACTCGGACGATCAGGGACTCAGCCTCCCCCCGACGCTCGCGCCCGAACAGGTCGTCATCGTCCCGATCTGGCAGGAAGACACCCGTGACGAGGTGCTCGAATACGCCGCCGACCTCGCCGCCGAACTCGACGAGGCGGACGTTCGAGTGGAGCTCGACGATCGCGACGAGCGCAATCCCGGCTTCAAGTTCAACGAGTGGGAGCTGAAGGGCGTCCCGCTCCGGATCGAGATCGGGCCGAACGAGGTCCAGAGTGATGAGGCGACCGTCGTCCACCGCCCCGACGGTGAGTCCGCGGTCGAGGACCGTGAGGGGATCGTCGAGGCGGTCAGCGACCACCTCGACACGATTCACGCGAAGCTCTACGCCGCCGCCGAGCAGGACCTCGAAGAGAACGTTCGCGAGGCAGAGAGCCGCGACGAGCTGCTGGGAACCATCGGTCGCCACGGCGGGATCGTGAAGACCGGCTGGTGTGGCGACGAGGACTGCGAGGCCGCGATCAAAGACGAGATCGCCGCCGAGATAGTGATGGTGCCGCTGGAGCGCGACACCGACCCCGTTCACGAGGAGTGTGTCGTCTGTGACGATACGGCAGTCGAGACGGCGTACTTCGCCAAGTCGTACTGACTTCGTCACTACTCCCTCATGTTTCGAATTTTCTGAGAGAGTTTGACAGCCGTCCGTCAGAAATACAAACTACCTTATTTGGTACAGGCACACATATAGTCTTTCAGGGACAACCTCTTATTTGCCAGTGGGGTAGCGGGCCGCATATGACCGATCAACCGTTCTCCGGAGAGCGTTCGGCGGCCACTGCAGGCCTCGCCGATCCCACGGACGTACGGGCGAACTGTGGTGTTGGCGTCGTGATGGACCTCGATGGCGGGGCCGATCGTTCGGTCGTCGCCGACGGGCTCGAACTCCTCACGAACCTCGAACACCGCGGGACGACCGGAGCCGAGGAGTCGACCGGCGACGGCGCGGGAATCATGGTCCAGACCCCACACGACTTCTTCGCCGACGAACTCGATATTTCACTTCCCGATACCTACGCGGTCGGTTCGCTGTTCTTCCCGCAGGACGACGGAGCACGCGAGGAGCTACAGACCCTCGTCGCCGACACGCTCGCCGAGCACGATCTTGCAGTGCGTCACTGGCGGGCGGTCCCGACCGACAACAGCGATCTCGGACAGACGGCGCTCGACTCCGAACCCGCCGTCTATCAGGCGTTCGTCGTTCCTGAGAACTCGATCGACGACGAAACGTTCGGCCATCGGCTGTACGTCGGTCGGCGCGCCATCGAGAAGCGAATCACGGAGCGCGATCTCGACGGAAGCGAGCGCTTCTACGTCTGCTCGCTCGATCGACAGACGCTGGTCTACAAGGGCCTGCTGAAGGGCGACCAGGTCGCCGGCTACTACCCCGACCTCACCGACTCTCGACTCCACTCGACGTTCGTCCTCGTCCATGCGCGCTTCTCGACCAACACGCTCGGCGCGTGGCATCTCGCCCATCCGTACCGGGGCATCATCCATAACGGCGAGATCAACACCATCCAAGGGAACGTCAACTGGATGCGCGCGCGCGAGACCGACGTCAGCACGGAGGCGTTCGACGTAGACGCCGTGAAACCCGTCATCGCCGACGAGAACCAATCGGACACCGCGAGCGTCGACAACGCCTTGGAACTCCTCATGCAGTCGGGCCGGGATCTGCCCCACGCGCTGCGACTCCTGATCCCGGAGGCGTTCCGCGGCGAGGATCACGAGATGAGCGACGACCGCGAGGCGTTCTACGACTTCCACGCCTCGCTCTCGGAACCGTGGGACGGCCCCGCGCTGGTGGCAGCCACCGACGGCACCCGAGTCGGGGCGGTGCTTGACCGCAACGGGTTCCGACCCTGTCGGTACGAGGTCACGACCGACGACCGGCTGGTGATGGCAAGCGAGACCGGCGCGCTCGATCTCGATCCGGCCGAGGTCAAGGAGCGCGGCCGGCTCGAACCAGGCCAGCTGTTCCTCGCCGATCCCGAAGAGGGTCGGGTCGTCCCCGACGCGGAGGTGTTCGACGACCTCGCCGATCCGAAGTACGCCGAGTGGATCGAGCAGGAGCAGGTCCAGCTCGACGGCATCGCCGGCGAGGCGGCGCACGAGCACGCCGATCGCGAGCCACACGAGACGGTCGACGGGCTGCGCGCCCACCAGGCGCTCTACGGCTACACCCACGACGAGCTCGACAACCTGCTCGAACCGATGGCGACCAAAGGGAAAGACCCCGTGGGGTCGATGGGCGACGACACTCCACTCTCAGTTCTCTCGCAGTTCAACCGCCCCCTCTTCACCTACTTCAAACAGCTGTTCGCGCAGGTCACCAACCCGCCGCTGGATTACATCCGCGAGGAGCTCGTCACCTCGCTCGAAACCAGGCTCGGCCACCAGCGCAACCTCCTCGACGAGTCGCCCGCTCACGCTTGCCAGCTCGTGTGTGACTCGCCAGTGCTCTCGGACGCCGCAACGGCCGCGATCAAGGGAATGGACGGCGACGGCGCGAACGGCCTCACCACGAAAACGATCGACATCACGTACGAGCCCGCGGACGGGACCGACGGGGCCGGCGACCTCGAAACCGCGGTCGAACGCGTCCGCGAGGCGGCCACCGCCGCGGCCGAGGCGGGCCACGACGTGCTCGTGCTCTCCGATCGGGCGGCGAGCGACGAGCGGGTGCCGATCCCGAGCCTGCTCGCGACCGGCGGGGTCCATCACCACCTCGTCCGGAACGGACTCCGGAACCACGTCGGTCTCGTGGTCGAGTCCGGTGATCCCCGGGCAGTCCACCATCTCGCGACGCTCGTGGGCTACGGCGCTGGCGCGGTCAACCCCTACCTCGCCTATCAGACCATCGCGGACCTCACGGCTGGCGCGGATGGCGCGGCGCGTGAGGAGGCGGTCGCGTCGTACGTCGACGCGCTCGAAGACGGCCTGCTAAAGATCATGTCGAAGATGGGGATTTCCACCGTCCAGAGCTACCAGGGCGCGCAGATCTTCGAGGCCGTCGGGCTGGATTCGGATTTCGTCGTGGAGTACTTCGAGGGCACGGCCGCCCGGACGGAGGGGATCGGGCTCGACGAGATCGAGGCCGATCTCCACGACCGCCACGCGGTCGCGTTCGGCGACGACCCCGACATCGAGCGCCAGGGCGAGTACGAACACCGATCGGACGGCATCTTCCACGAGTGGAATCCAAAAAGTGTCGGCGCGCTCCAGCAAGCCGTCCGGCGGGGCGACTACGAGCAGTACCAGGAGTTCGCCCAGCTGATGAACGACCAGAACGAGGAGCTCCAGACGCTCCGGGGCCTCCTCGAGTTCGACAGTTCCCGAGAGCCGATTCCGATCGAGGAAGTCGAACCGGTCCACGAGATCGTCGAGCGGTTCTCGACGGCGGCGATGAGCCTCGGGAGTCTCTCGCCCGAGATGCACGAGACCAATGCAATCGCGATGAACAGGCTGGGCGCGAAATCGAACACCGGCGAGGGCGGCGAGCCACCCGAACGGTTCGGCACCGAGAAGGAGTGCAACGTCAAACAGGTCGCGTCGGGGCGGTTCGGCGTCACCTCGGAGTATCTCTCCTCGGCCGACGAGCTCCAGATCAAGATGGCCCAGGGGAGCAAGCCAGGCGAGGGCGGCCACCTGCCAGGCAAGAAGGTCAACGAGATGATCGCGCACGTTCGGTACGCTACTCCCGGAGTCGGGTTGATCTCGCCGCCGCCGCTCCACGACATCTACTCGATCGAGGACCTCAAACAGCTCATCCACGACCTGAAGGCCGCGAACCCCGACGCCGACATCAACGTCAAACTCGTGAGTGAGGCGGGGATCGGGACGATCGCGGCCGGGGTGGCGAAGGCGAACGCTGATGTCGTCCACATTTCGGGCCACTCCGGAGGCACGGGTGCGAGCCCCCGCACCTCGATCAAGAACGCGGGACTGCCGTGGGAGCTCGGACTCGCCGAGGCGAACCAGCTGCTTCGGGAAACCAAGCTCCGCTCTCGTATCCGGGTGTCTGCCGACGGCGGGATGAAGACCGGTCGCGATGTCGCGGTTGCGGCGCTGTTGGGCGCGGAGGAGTACATCTTCGGGACCGCATCGCTCGTGACCTCGGGCTGTGTGATGGCCCGACAGTGCCACGAGAACACTTGCCCGGTGGGGGTAGCGACCCAGCGCGAGGAGCTCCGCGACCGATTTCCTGGCGAGCCCGAACACGTCGTGAACTACATGACGTTCATCGCCCAGGAGCTCCGCGAGATCATGGCCGATCTCGGCTTTCGTACTGTGGAGGAGATGGTCGGCCGGCCCAGCCACCTCCGCCAGCGCGACGACGTCACCCAAGAGAAGGCGAAGAAGCTGGATCTCTCCGCGGTGCTCGCCGAGCCGTGGGCCGATGGCGACGCAGATAGGGACGGAGATGAAAGTGGTGACGAGCAGCGGACCAAGACCAGGGAGCAGAACCACGAGATCGACGGCCAGCTCGACCACGACCTGATCGCCGACGCCGAGCCCGCCATCGAGCGCGGCGAACCCGTCCATCTCGACCGGGAGATTTCGAACGTCGACCGTGCGGTCGGCGCGACCCTCTCGAACCGGATTTCGAACGCTCACGGCGGCGATGGGCTCGACGAGGACTCCATCACCATCGACTTCGACGGCGTCGCGGGCCAGAGCTTCGGGGCCTTCCTCGCGGCGGGCGTCACGATGAACCTGACTGGGACCGCGAACGACTACGTCGGGAAGGGGCTCTCGGGCGGGAAGCTCGTCGTCAACACGCCCGAGCGAGCGCCGTACGAGCCCGAGAAGAACGTTCTGATCGGCAACGTTGCACTCTACGGCGCGACCGAGGGCGAGGTGTACGTCAATGGGAAAGCCGGTGAGCGCTTCGCAGTCCGGAACTCCGGCGTGAAGGGCGTCGTGGAGTCGGTCGGCGACCACGGCTGCGAGTACATGACCGGCGGGGCGATCGCGGTGCTCGGCGAGACAGGCAAAAACTTCGCTGCCGGAATGTCCGGCGGGGTCGCGTACGTCCTCGACCGCGAGGGCGACTTCGAGTCGTCGGTCAACCACGGCATGGTGAGCACCACTCGGGAACTGGAGGACAAAGACGAGGAAATGCTCCGTCGACTGGTCGAGAACCACGTCGCCTACACCGGCTCGGATCGGGGCGAGTACGTCCTCGACAACTGGGAGTCGGAGCTAGAACACGTCGTGAAAGTGATGCCCGACGCCTACGCCGAGGTCATCGCCGAGCGCGAGAGCGCCGACGTGCGAACGCAGCCGCCCGCCCACGCGACGACCGCGGGCGGCGAGCGGCCGGTCGTCGAGGGCGGCGCGGACTGAGACGGCCAGCGACGATCGACTTTGCAGCCGGCGCGCGGGAGCGCGTGGCCTGCGGTTCTCAGTTGTACCGTGATTCGTAGCGGACGTGTTTCGCGCGACTGATTCCGTGTGAAAGTGATGGATCGGTTGTCCGAACGCCCCGAAATCGACTGTCGCTCAGGACGATCGCTCGTCCAGAACGGCATCGCGCTCGCGGGCGGCGGTGGCGTCGTCGACCGATTCGTTCGCCACCAGGCGGTCAAGCTTGCGCTCGAACGTCGTCTCGTCGATCTCGCCCGCGACGTACCGGCGTTTCAGGTCGTCGAGGGCGTCCTCGGCCGACGGCTCCGGCGGCGAAACCACTCCCGACAGCCCGACTCCGTCGATCGCCGGGTACTTGCGTTCGACGCGCTCGGCCGCCGACTGGAGCCGCTTGCTCCGTGGGATCGACAGCCGGCGCAGCAGCGACCAACTGAATCCGAGCCCCGAGATCACCGTGGTCACCACCAGCACGGCCACGATGGGGAGATAGGGAAACGCGAGCCCGGACAGAACGCCGACGGCTCCCGCCCCGCTGCCGAGTGCGGTCGAGACCACGAGTCCGACGTACCCGAGCACGACGGTCAGAAGAATACCGGAGACGAGCAACACCCCCAGCCAGACGGCGAGCGCGTTGTCCCGAAGCCAGTCCATATGGTGATCGGCGTCGGCCAGCTATCTATATCTCACGCTCGTCGCCGTTCGATGGCGGCGTCGGCTAGCGGTGCTTCGGTCGGACGACGCGCCGGAGACCGCCACGACGGCGGAACAGCCGCGTCAGGAACCGCTCGATTCGAGTCGGCTCGGCGGACGCCTGGGGCATCGCCGGAAGATATGGTCTGAACTCGTTTCGGTCGTTCTTCTGCGTGGATCGCTTCTCCATACACCTGGTTAGCTCCGGAGGGATTTAACTTCTGTTAGATAAAGTTTGCCATTGGCAAAATAGTGGGTTACATAGTGAGTTTCGCACACGGTGAACAGTAGACCGAGGGCGACCCCCGATCACCGGAACCGTGAGCACGACGAGCCGTTCACACCGAGTGAAACCAGTCGTCGCGACCGACAACTGTTATCTCGCGGCCGCCCGCAGGGTCGTCGATGTCTCACGCCATGATCATCGGCGGCACGCGCTTCATCGGCCGCCACACGGTCCGGGAGCTACTCGACGACGGATACGACGTCACCGTCTTCAACCGCGGGAACCACGAGAACCCGTTCGCCGACGACGAGGCCGTCGCGCACGTCGCGGGCGACCGGACGAACGAGAACGCGGTCGAACGCGCCGCCCGCGAGGTCGATCCAGACATCGTGATCGACTGCGTGGCCTACCATCCGGGCGAGGTGCGCCACGCGACCGACGTGTTCGCCGACTGTGAGGCCTACGTCGTGATTTCGAGCGGGTCGGCCTACGACGACGAAGAGATCCCGAAACGCGAGGACACGACCGCGCTCCACGGCTGCACCGACGAGCAGGCGGCCGACGACTCGATGGACAGCTACGGCCCCCGAAAAGCCGAGATCGATCGCGCGGTCGCCGCGGCCGCCGACGAGGGCGTGAACGCGATGAGCGTCCGCCCGCCCGTGGTCTACGGACCACACGACTACACCGAGCGGTTCGACTACTGGATCGATCGAGTAGTCAATCACGACCGCGTGATCGTCCCCGGCGACGGCGACTCCCTCTGGCATCTCGTGTTCGCACCGGACGTGGCGAGCGCCCTCCGAACGGTGGCCGAGGAAGGCACGCCTGGTGAGACCTACAACACCGGCGACCGCCGACTGCCGGTGCTCTCGGAGTGGGTCGAGCTGATCGCCGACACCCTCGACACCGAGATCGAGATCGTGACGGCGAACGAGCGCGAACTCGGTGCGGCCGACCTCGCGCCCGACGACTTCCCGCTCTACCGGTCGTATCCCCACGTCCTCTCGACCGCGAAACTCGCGGAGCTGGGCTGGGAAGCGACGCCGATCGGGACGGCGCTCGAACGGACGGTCGAGGACCACCAGGCGAGCGATCGCACCGGCCGTGAGAACGGCCCCGATCGAGAGGCCGAGGAGCGCGTGCTCTCGGTGTTGGATACGCTCTGAACGACGGGCTCGTCCAATCAGTCGGTGTCGACGACCGCCAGTTCGTCGTCGAGAACTAGCCGAAGCACGTCTCCGCTGAGTTCGAACTCGATGGCGATCCGGATCGGATCCTCAGTGAGAACGGTGCCGGTTGAACTGTCCTGAAAGCTGATTTCGAGCGTGCTACGCTTCCGGATGTCGATGCCGTGCTCGTGGTAAAACGAGACCACTGCCGGGTGGTCGAGGACGGCGATCGAGACCGGACTCCATGCATCCATTCCGCACCGAGCGCAGGAAAACCGCGCGAACAGTACCTCGGTGGTCTCCCCCTCGGCGAGTCGCGGCGACGGCGTAGAGGGAACGGTTGTCTCCATCGGTCCCCAACAGTGCGGACAGGACCCTTCACGGATCTTTTCGACCATGCGCCGCGTGTCTCGGTCTGCGAGCGCGAGGAGATCGTCCATCGTGCGTCCGAGCGCCGCACCGGGCGGCAGCGCGTTCGCACTGATCATCCCGTGCTCGGGACATTCGAGCCGGAAGAACCCATCCTCGTAGACCGCTTCGATGGCCGCCTCGTGTTCCGGACACTCCTGATCGGTCTCCGTCCGACGTGGTTCGATGCGTTCGGTGTAGGTTCCCGCGCGGATCGCGCCGGCGAGGTAAAAGCCCGCGTTCCGGAGGACGTACTCGCCGTCGAGTTTCCCGACGAAGTGGTCCTGAAGCGCCTGCAGATGGTAGTTGAACGTTCCGGCGTCCTCGACACCGACCGCCTTGCGGAGTTCGGCGAACGGAAGGCCCGCAACGCGCCACTCGGTCCGCCGGGGCTTCGCTAACTCCTCGATGATAGCCAGCCGTGTCTCGTGGCCTAGCACCTCGAAGGCCTCCGTCGGCGTGGGTCGCCGCTCCGCTTGAGCGCTCATACCTGAACTGGCGGGGCGTCGTGCAAAACCTTTCTGCGCATACAGTTCAAATCCGTAACTGGAGTGCTCTCCCGGAAAGCGATAAGTGACGAACCAACGACGTGCTGATCGAATGAATCAATGTGGATCGTTCGCACGAACAGACGCGAGGCTGGACGAACCGACTGACACGGACGACACCGCCGTTTCGGTCGTCTGTCCTGGGCCCAACCGATAACGATGGCGACGGACACCGAACCCACCACGACCGTCCAGGACCGATACGAACCGACGACGGCCGTCCCGTGGCTTCACCAGGTGAAGGCGTTCGCGCTCCGGACGCTCCGGGAACTGTTCCGCAACCGGAGCGCCCTGTTCTGGGGCCTCGTCTCGCCCGTATTCTTCTACGTGTTGTTCGGCGTCATCGTTCCACAGGGCCCGTCTTCGGGCGCATACAAGGCGTCGAACGCCGTCGCGTTCGGGGTGTTCGGAGCGTTCAGCGTCACACTCGTCATCTTCGCTGCCACGTTGAGCGCCGATCTCACCAACAAGCGCTATCGGAAGCTTCGTTCGCTGCCGATCGCGCCGTCAGCCGACGTTCTCGGCCGATTCGTGGGTGGGTTCGCCCTTGCTGTGGTATCGTTTTCGCTCGTACTGGCGGTGGGGCTCGTCACCGGAGCGTCGTTCGCGCTCCGGGGACTGCTATCGATACCGATCGTGCTGACGAGCCTGTTTCTGTTCTGTCTGCTCTCGGTGGCGGCCGCCGTGCTGGTCGCGGCGGTGATCGACGAGGGCGAGTACATTGTCGGCGTGACGAACATGCTCGTGCTCGGCCTCTTTTTCGTGACGGGCTACAACGGCCTCGTCCCGGGACTGATGCCCGAACCGCTGCCCGGACTCGTCAACTACGTCCCGAACGCGCTCGCGGCGCGGCTCGGGATCTATCACCTCACGACGATCGGGCCGAACGGACCGCTCTCGCCGCCCCCGCTGCCGACCGGGCCGGAGTATCTCGCGCTGCTCGCTGGGTACACCGTCGTCATCGGAGCGGTCGCATCGGTGGTCATGCGCCGCTACATCTATGCAGGCGACGGGGGTGAATGAACGTGACTGACGATCGAACGACGGCTGCCACGGACGCCGGGGATCACGAGATCGACCGAACCGATTCCGAGGCCGTCATCGAGGCTCGCGGCGTGACGAAACGTTTCGACGGTGACGGCGGAGGGGTTCTCAGCGGGATCGATCTCGACGTCCGGAACGGCGAGACCACGGTACTGATGGGACCGAACGGTGTCGGCAAGACGGTGCTCCTGGCGTGTCTCGCGGGCGGCCTCCATCCGTCGGCGGGCGAGATACGAGTGTTCGGCAAGCAACCTTCGTTCGCCGGCGCGCAGCTCTCTTTCATGCTCCAGAACGCCCTCGCCATCCCCGAACTCTCCGGTCGGGAGAACCTCGAATACTACGCCGACCTCCATCCCGCCGCAACCGGTGAATGGCGAGCGATCGCGGAGCGACTCGATCTCGCCGACGATCTCGACCGCAAGGTGCGGGACTACTCCAGCGGAATGGTTCGCAAGCTCGAACTCGCGGCCACGCTGAGCGTCGACGTGCCGCTCTATCTACTCGACGAGCCGACCGCGGCACTCGATCTCACGACGGTCGATCGGTTCCACGCGCTGCTCGAAGAACGGGCGGACGATGGAGCGACGGTCGTCATGACGAGTCACACACCCCGGGACGCCCGCGCAGCCGACCGAGTGGTCTTCGTCGCGGACGGTCGGATCGTCGCGGACGACGGCTCGGAGGCGCTGCTTGATGGTGTACCGCCGATCGTACGGACGACGGCCCGTGCTGACATTGAGAAAGTCCGTGAGTTGGTTCGCACCGGGCGATTTTTCGAGGGTGACGCCGGCCGCCGCGGATTCCTCGGACCCGATGTCGAGGCCGAGCGGGCCGCAGCCGACGACGGGATACACATCGAGGAGCCGTCGTGGACGGATCTCTTCAACTACTACGCCCACGTCGTGTCGGACGAACGAACCTGATGGTTGTGTGATCCGGCAGGTGATTCTCGCTCACTGTGGACGGTACCGAGAGGGAGTCCGGGAGACGATTTGTGTGGTGAATTCCCGATCCGGAGAGAAAACGGTTTGGCTCGTGCCACCGAGAACGCGTCATGTTCGACAAATCGACGTGGATCCGTCTCCCACGAAACGTCGTGGTTGGCCACGGCGTCCTCTCGCAAACCACTGAGGCCGTGGCCGAGCTCCATCTCGCCGGACGACCCCTGATCGTCACCAGCCCCACAGCTCAGGAAGTGGCCGGCGAGCGTGTCGTCGAGGGGTTCGCCGCCACGGGAACGGAGCCCGCGACGGTCGTGGTCGAGGAGGCGAGCTTCGGGGCAGTCGAGCGGGTGATCGAGACCGCCGAGGCGGAGGAGGCGGGCTTTCTCGTTGGCGTCGGCGGCGGCAAGCCGATCGACATCGCGAAGATGGCGAGTGACTCGCTGAGCATGGGGTTCGTCTCGGTGCCGACCGCCGCGAGCCACGACGGGATCGTCTCGGGGCGTGGCTCGGTTCCCGAGGGCGACACCCGCCACTCGGTCGCCGCCGAGCCGCCCTTGGCGGTGATCGCCGACACCGAGATCATCGCCGACGCGCCGTGGGAGCTGACGACGGCGGGCTGTGCCGACATCATCTCGAACTACACCGCGGTCCGGGACTGGCGACTCGCAAACCGTCTCCAGAACGTCGAATACTCGGAGTACGCGGGTGCACTCAGCCGGATGACCGCCGAGATGCTCGTCGACAACGCCGACTCGATCAAGCAGGGGTTGGAGGAGTCGGCGTGGGTCGTCGTGAAAGCGCTGGTCTCCTCGGGGGTCGCGATGAGTATCGCGGACTCCTCGCGGCCGGCCAGCGGCGCTGAACACCTCTTCAGCCACCAGCTCGACCGAATCGCGCCGGGCGCGGCGCTCCACGGCCACCAGGTCGGTGTGGGTTCGATCTTGACTGAGTATCTCCACACCGGCGACGAGGGCCAGTGGCGGAACGTCCGCGACGCGCTCGCCAGGATCGGCGCACCCACCACCGCCGAGGATCTCGGCATCGACGAGGCCGACGTGATCGAGGCGCTCACGACCGCCCACGGGATCCGGGATCGCTACACCATTCTCGGCAACGGGATGAACGAGGCCGCCGCGCGCGAGGTTGCGAGCGTGACCGGCGTCGTCTGAGCCACCGAAAACGACGTCGGCCGACGCGACGTTTCGAGCGACGCGACGACTACGACTACGACTCCTTCTCCCCGGCGGCGTAGTCGGCGTACACGCCCCACGAGGAATCGACGGCCGGGCGCTCGATCCGTTCGCCGTCGACGTGCGCGCCGGCTCCCTCGGCAACGGTGCCGACGACGGCCGCAGTCGTCTCCCGATCGTCGAGCGCCGCAAGAACGCTTTCGACGTTTTCCGAATCGACCGCGATCAGGAGAGAGCCGGAGCTGGTCGCCGTCCACGGATCGATGTCGAGGTACTCACAGACGGGCTCGACGCCGGGCCTCATTGGCACTGCCTCGCGGTCGACATCGAGGCGGACGCCCGCGCTCCCGGCGACCTCACAGAGCGCGTTGGCAAGCCCGCCTTCCGTGACGTCGTGCATCGCGGTGACCGGCCCAGCGGCCGCGGCGGCGAGCGCGTCCCGAACGGTGTCGGTGTCGTCAAGTCGTTTCCTGGCGGTTTCGAGTGTCGTTGCAGGGAGGTCCATTCGATCGCCGAACAGCGTCGTCAGGAGGCCGACCGCCTCGACGGCGGGGCCGGTCGTGAGCACGAGTCGGTCACCTGGTTGCGCGCCGTCGGGCCTGACGATTTCGTCGGGATCGCCGACCGCGAGCGCGGTCGCGCCGCCGACCCACGGGAACGAACAGCCCTCATACCGCGCCGTGTGTCCCGCCACGACGCTCGTCCCGAGATCGGTGGCTTCGCGGTCGATCGCCGCCCAGAGCGTCGCGAACTCCTCGTCGGTTATCTCCGGGGGTAAGCTGAAGTTGATCGAGAGAAACGAGGGTGGAAGGCCGCTGACGGCCACGTCGGCGAGCACCACGTCGAGCGCGAACCGGCCGGCCCGTTCGAACCCCAACTGAGGAAGGATCGAAATCGGATCGGTCGCGACCACGACGCCCCGTTCACCGATCTCCAGAACTCCGAAATCGACCCCGTGCTGCGGTCCGAGTGCGACATCTGCCCGATCAGCGCCGAGGCGCGGATAGATGTGCTCGTCGAAGAAGTCGGCGTCCACCTTTCCGTAGTCGGCCATGCGGAAACGGGGGCGAGTACCGACAAAACCGTGTCCATCGATGCGCCAGCACCGGGCCTCCGTTCGGGACAGAAGGGCGCGAACCGTCACGCCGAACAGCGGTGGCCGTTTCGCGGACCGACAGTCTATAACGGATGCCGCCGGAATCCAGACTACGATCGATGAGCGGCGACGAACGTCGAGACGAGACAGCCGTCACGGGCGATGGGACCGCCAGCCACGCTGCCGAGGGCGATCGTGAGAGCGAACACGACTGGCACGGGTTCTTCGGCTACGAGGAGCCGTACGCGAACCAGGCCGACGCGATCGAGGCCGCGATCGACGCCGGCGAGGAGGGGGGCTACCTCGTCATGGAGGGTGCCTGCGGCACCGGGAAGACGATGGCCGCGCTCGCGGCTGCCGGCCACCTCCTCCGGAACACCGACCGCTACGACAACGTCGTGGTGGCGACGCCGGTCAAACAGCAACGCCGACAGTTCATCCAGGACCTCCGCGCGATCAACGCCGACCTCGACGAGCCGTTTGCGGGACTCGCACTCGTCGGCAAGCCCGCGCTCTGTCCGTACGAGCGCGCGGACGCGTTCGACCGCGGGGTGCAGGACGCCTGCGAGGACCTTCGGGAGACCACCGCGGGGCTCGTCGCGGGCGACGACGGCGGCGAGGCGTGGTGGGACGCCGGCCGCGCGGCCGAACTCGTCGACTCGGCCAAGATCGACGCCGACTCGTGGCGCACGCTCGACGAGGGGCTCTCGACGGCGGGCGTCGACGCACCGTACTCGACGGGCCGGCCAGCAGCCCCCGAGGCGATGACCGAGAGCGACCGCGAGCAGGTGTTCTGCCCGTTCGAGGCGGACTGGTACGCCCGCGAGAAGGGCTCGCCAGTGAGCTTCGCCGACGGTGAGAGCGGCGTCGTCACGACCGAAGAGTTGCTCGCCGGCGCAGTCCCCGCAGGAACCTGCCCCCATCGGGCGATGGGGGCGCTGCTCGAAGATGCGGACGTCGTCGTCGGCAACTACAACCATCTGTTCGACCCCCGGACACGCGTTCTGACCGACGGCGTGGTCGACGAGCGGACGTTCGTGATCGTCGACGAGGCTCACAGGCTAGAAGGGCGGGTTCGGGACCTCCTGAGCGACCGGATCGGTAGCGTGTCGCTCCGGCGCGCGCGAAACGACGTCGCCCAGCTCGCCTCGTACGCGCGCCAGTCGCGAGAGAATCGCGAGGCGATCGCCAGCCAGCTCGCGAGCTGGGAACTCTCGACCGACGCGCTCGCACAGACGAGAGAGTTCTACGACGACGCCATCGACTGGCTCGATCGCCGAGTCGAGTCCCACCTCGACGAGGAGTTCGATGACCTCGACCGGGCGGCCGAACGCGGCGACCTCCCCGAGCGAACCGAGATCCCGCTCCGCGATCCCGCGGTCGACGAGCCCGACGACTTCACCGAGTGGGCGGCCGAGGCGGGCTACTCCGAGGCGTTCTGTGAATCGCTTCATACTGTGGGTGCGGCAGTCGAGGACGTGCTCGAAACGGTCGATCCGGATCGGAGCTGTGTCTGCGGCAGCGTCGGCCGGTTGATGAGAAACTGGTGGACCAACGACCACGCTGCGTACTTTCGGGAGGTGACACTCGAACGCACCGACCGCGAACACAGTGACAAATGGCGACGCCACTACACCGCGGCGCTCGAATGCTACGACTGCCTGCCGGCGGCGGATCTCCGCGAGCGCTTTGCGGACCTCGGTGGTGGAGTGTTGATGAGCGCCACACTCGAACCGATGGACGTCTTTCGGGAGTGTGTCGGGCTCGACCGACTCGTGACCGACTCGGCCGATGGAGCCGACGCCCCGGACGCCCCGGACATCCCGGACGTTCCCGATGGCGTCGATCTCCAGGGTCCGAAATCGGGCGACGGTGACGGCGGGGCGGCGAACGCTGACGGCGAGGCTGCCGGGGCCGAGTCGGCCAGCGACGAACACTCAGAAGTCGAGCGACCGATCACCGAGCGGACGTACGATCTGACCTTCCCCGCCGCAAACCGCGCGAGCTGGATCGTCGACGTGCCGGCGTTCACCGCACGAAATCGCGGCCCGCCCGACTCCGAAAGCGAGGTCCGCGAGACCTACGCCTACGCGCTCCGGGAGATCGCGCAGAGTCCGGGCAACGTGCTCGTCTGCATGCCGAGCTACCGCGAGGCAGCGTGGGCAGCCGAGCGCCTCGCGGAGTCGGTCGCAAAACCCGTCCTCGTCGACGAACCGTCGAGCGCCGAGACCACCGAAGCCCTCAAACGCGATTTCTTCGCCGACGATGGGAAGGTGCTCGTCACCTCGACACGCGGGACGCTGACCGAGGGCGTGGACTACGACGGCGCGAAACTAAGCGCCTGCGCGGTCGTCGGCGTCCCGCTCGTGAACGTCGCCTCGCCGCGGATTCGCGCCGTGCGGCGGGCTTACGGCGCGGCGTTCGGGGAGGACAAGGCCTTCGAGTACGCGCTCACCGTGCCCGCGGTCCGGCGCGCACGCCAGGCCATCGGCCGGGTCATCCGAGGGCCCGAGGAGGTCGGCGTTCGGGCGTTTCTCGACGAGCGCTACACCCTCGATGCGCCACGGTCGGTCCACGAGTATCTCCCGTCCGAGGAGCGTGAGGAGTGGACCACGATGACGCCGATGTTTCTAGAACAGCTAGTAGAAGAATTCGCTGAAGAACATCCAGAGTGGGGATATGAGTGAGTTTCCATCTCCCCGCTGATTCCTCTCTGAGAAATCTCATGGCCCAATAGTAGAAGATCAGAACAATTGGATGCTCACCCCAGTTAATGCGTGCTGTCCACTACCTCTTCGTTCAGTTTCTCTGTTAACTTCCGAGCCGCTGTCAAGCCCTTTTCTCCGATTTCCTGAATCTCATTAGGGGATGCAAACACCATAGCAGGCGCAAGAGGATCATGCACAATTTCATTCCTCATTCCTCTAATCGCTGCCAAATTTCCGTGCAGACCCTCATCAATGACTCCGGTTCGAAGTAGCCATCGTTCTCTTTGGGATTCATTTAGGCCGCTAACACCACGAATCAGTTCCCATGTCTCTGAGTTATTGGAGTCCTTTGGGTCCTCTTTGTATTCGTCATCAATGAACCTTTCATGGATGATCCAACTGGTACGGTGTTCAATCACTCCCACTACCGTCGCAAAATACGTCAGAATCGGCTCTGAACCGACAGATCCTATAAAAGTCGCATCATACGACGTAGACTCTCTCAATGATTGGATGTTCGCTCATCTCGATAGATCGTAACGCCAATTCCGTTGGAGGATCAAACATCGGCTAACGATGGACGAGGAGTCAGCTCAGGTCTTCCTTCCACCGCGTGAGCGATGCTTCGAGCGTCTCCGTCTCGCCCGCTTCGGCGAGACGGTGACGTGTGTNACGATCTTCTGGCAGCATCGGTTCGGACTCGAAGAGATGTTCTACATCGTCAAGGAGATGCGATCTGAGCCGACCGCTCAGATCGCTCGGGACCTTGACCGAGACTACGAAGCCGTCCTTAACTTCGTCCACAAAGTCCAGGACGTCAGCGGTGATATCGACGAATTCGACCTCTACAACGTGTGTGAAGCCGATGAGGTCTACGTCACGGCNAACTTCGTCCACAAAGTCCAGGACGTCAGCGGTGATATCGACGAATTCGACCTCTACAACGTGTGTGAAGCCGATGAGGTCTACGTCACGGCTGGTGAGAAAGGACTCGAAGACGAGAACGGGAGTCCGCGCTCGCGCGGACTCTCAAAAAAGGACGCGGAACCTTCGGATCAGACAAACCGCCAGTCCTGACACTCGTCCGTCGGGATGACGGACGAGTTCGGTTTCTGGTCTGTGAGAACCTACAAGATGCTGACGAAGATATCGCCGAGTACGGCGATGGAAGCGTCATCCTCTGCACCGATGGCTACACGATTTACGACGACATCGAGGACAAGGAGGGGGTGGACGGCCATCTGGCCGTCACCCACTCCGAGACCTACGTGATCGGTGACGCTCACACGAACACCTGCGAGAACCGCCATAGCTTCCTCCGCCAGTGGCTGGCGAAGTTCCGAGGTGTCTCGAAACATCACCTCCAGAAATACCTCGGCTTCCTCGAACTGAAGCTCAACTCACCGAACGATTGGTTCGAGAAACTGCTGTGTTACGATGTATCGGGATGAGCGTGGATGTTTTCCCGCAATGAATTTTGGATGTTATCTACTGATACCTCTTCCCTGGGTTTATCGGTTACACTCTTCGAAATTTCATTTACGACTTCGTTCTGCTCTTTCGGAAGTCGTTCCTCGTAGGCATCTATTTCAGAGGCATACACATCAGAGACTAACCCCTCTCTCATGAGTCGGAGCAAAAATTCATCAAGATCCGCCTCATCCCCAGTACTGTCTAATTCAGCAATGATGCGGTTATACTGACCTATTGTATCCGCGTGTGCATCGGTAGCGTATTCTTGACCCTCCAATACATTCGTCATATTGTCATATAATTCCTCCAGTTGCTGTATGGGACTTAGGGCAATTTGGCCATAAATATCGGTTGTCTGTCCAAACGGCATTGCAACCGTCTCGTCTAATGCGTCGACTTGAATTGAATCCGGGTGGTTTTCGGGATCCCAATCATCCAATGGCATACGCTTCCAGCAATCGTCTGCAATCTGTTAATAGTTTCTGTGGAACCAGAATGTCACCTCACACCCCATCCAGAGCACCAGTCTCCGCGCTTGCTATGAACCATATAGAAGACGTATCTAAAACACACCAGTTGGTGTATTGAGTTTTTGTGGTGTTCTACTAGCGGATGTTGGAATAAGAGCCCCCGCTGCTCGACTCGCAGTTCGCGGCGTCTTGGAACAATCGCGAACTGCCTGGCGATGGCGGCGTGTGACTCAACAGAAGTTCTGGGTGGCGTACACCCGGGTCCGGCCGTCAGTCTGTTGGACGTACACGCCGATCGCCTCCTGTCGCCAGTAGGGCTTGAGGAGGTTCTCCCGATGGCTCGTGGAGTTCATCCAGCCGTTCACGATCCCCTGGGCGAGCGCCTCGGGCGTGTCGTAGTTGACCGACCGGTCGTCCATCCTGACAGGTGCGTCGTAGTAGGTGTAAAGGATGTTCTCGCCGCCGGTCGCGTACTTGAACCCGCTCGTGGGGACGCGACACTGGTAGTTGAATTTCGCGTAGCGATCGCCGAGCGTCTCGCCCTCCGGACCGACGTGGGCGAAGTAGCTCCGGTTCGCCATGTCGGCGCTGTGGTACCGGGCGACCGGACGGAGTTCGGTGTCGAACGTGAGTTTCGAACGGTTGTGCTCGACGCGCTCCTCGTTGACCTCCTGATGGACGAGATACTCGACCCGCGTTCCGTTGAGTTCGCTCGCGTCCGAATCCGGGATCTGTGGGACGCTCGCGTTGCCGGCGACATCGCCACTTTCGACGCCGCTCACGCCGCCGACGCCACCGAGTTCGCCGACACTGTCGGCGGCAGCGTCGCCGAGCCCGCGCACGTCCTCGCTCAGCTCGTCGACCGAAGTCGGGAGATCGCCCCCACCGAACGCGAATCCGGCGGCGAGGCCGATTATGACGACCACGAACGCGAGCCGCAACACGACCGAGACCACCCACGCGAGCAGCCCGGCGACCGATCGAAGCATCGGTTCGGGGTTCGCGCCCCGCGAGTATGTATCTGTCCGTCGGTTCGCCGTCCCCCGCCGCCGGTCCAGCTATGGAAAAAACGAATCGTTTGCGGTCAGATCGCGAGCACGCCGGGATCGAGGCCGTCGGTTGGCCGGCTCCGCCGCCACCGCACGGGCGTCTCGGCGGGATCGACGCGTTCGTCGGGGCCACACGAGCCGGCGAACAGCACCACGAGGCAGTAGATCGAGGAGCGGTCGCGGTCGCGGTCGGTCTCGTCGCCGACGCCCACGATCGAGATCCGTTCGACGTCCTCGATCGCACACTCGACGCCGGTCGCCTCGCGCACGTTCCGAATGGCTCCGGTTTCGAGCGATTCGTCGGGCTCGACTCGTCCCCGCGGGGCGGCCCATTCGTCGCGCCGATCCTGAACGAGAAGCACCTCGCTGTCCTCGTTCGTGACGCGCACCCCTGCCGCGGCGCGCTCGTCGGCCGCGACGCCCGCGATCCGCTCGTAGCGCTCCGCCGGCACCGCCCAGCTCGTCTGGTGGACCGACGACGAGTCGTACTCGTCGGTCAGCCTCCCGAGCTGATCTTCGACCCACTGCTCCGAACGACCGGCGGCATCCATACTACGGACGATTTCCCGCCAGCGGAATAAACCCGCCGTATCTTTCATCGCCGTCCCGTCTGGTGGTGTCAGATCGCTCTGACGTTTTCGTTCGTTTCACATGATTTTATGTCGATGAAACCACTATCGCCCGCGACCATTGGGGCTATCGGGGCTATCACGGTCAGGGCGAGCGAGTCAGACGTGCTCGTCGAGGAATCCCGCGATGGCGGTGTAGGCCTCGATCCGATTCTCGCGCTTCGAGATTCCGTGGCCCTCGTCTTCGAAGAGGAGTTTCTCGACGGGTACACCCTGCTCGCGGACGCGCTCGGCGATCTGTTCTGCCTCGCCGACCGGAACGCGCGGGTCGTTCTCGCCGTGGAGCACGAACAGCGGCGCGTCGATCCGGTCGGCGCGGTGGATCGGGCTGATGGATTCGAGGAGATCGCGGTCCTCCTCCAGCGACCCGTACTCGGCCTCACGGAGTTCGCGCCGCCACGAACCGGTGTTTTCGAGGAAGGTGACGAAGTTCGCGATCCCCACGATGTCGACCCCGGCGGCGAACAGATCGGGATACTCGGTGAGCGCCGCGAGCGTCATGAACCCGCCGTAGGAGCCACCCATCACTGCGATCCGGTTGGGGTCCACGGGTGAGAGCTCGGCGAGCCACTCGACGCCCGCCTCGATGTCGGCGACCGAGTCCATCCGCTTTTCGACGTCGTCGAGGTGGGTGTACGCCGTCCCGTAGCCCGACGAGCCCCGGACGTTCGGCTCGAAGACCGCGTACCCCTGATCGAGGAGGTACTGGGTGACGGGGCTGAATCGTGGCCGGCGCTGGCTCTCGGGGCCGCCGTGGATGTCGACGACGACCGGTGTGTCGCCCGCAGCGGGATCGGTGGGCAGCGAGAAAAACGCCGGAATCTCCCGGCCGTCGAAGCTCTCGAACTGCACGAGCTCCGAGTCGTGAAACCGATCCTCGGCGAGGCCGGCGGTCGAGGCGTGCGTCCAGCGGTCGCTTTCGCCGGACGCGATGTCGACGACGTGGACGTTCGCGTTCTCGCACGGACCCGTCACCGTGATCGCGAAGCGCTCGGCGTCGTCGTCGAACTCGATCGCGCCCGCGAGGCCGTCGGGGAGATCGGGCGTCGGAAACGTCTCGATCGTCGTCTCGTCCGTGAGTCGCCCGACCGTGAGATCGGTATAACCGTCGACGTTGCGCCCGTAGACCAGCCGGCCGGTGTCTCCGTCGAGCACGAATCGATCGACGTTCCACTCCGGATCGTCGACGATCGGTTCGATTTCCAGGCTACTGAGATCGAGCCGTGCGAGCGAGAGGGTGTCGCTGTCGCGGTCGGTCAGGCAGTAGAGCGCGTCGCCGTCGGGCCCCCATTCGACACCCATGAAGCGCACGTCGTCCTCGTGGGGCGTGACGTGTTCGAGTGCTCCAGTATCGAGATCGAGTACGGAGAGGTCCTGATCGAAGCTCGAATGCGCCTCGCTCACGACGAGGCGATCGTCGTCGGGGCCGAAGCCGGCGACGGTGAGCCAGCCGTCGCCCTCGTGGACGAGTTCGGCGTTGTCGCCCGTCGCGTCGCGTGCCTGGGTGTAGACGTCGAACACCGACTCGTCGCGCCGGTTGGCGGTGAACGCAAACCGGTCGCCGTCGTGGCTCCAGCCGCCCCATCGGTGTTTGGCTGCGGGACGGTCGGTGAGCGGCGTCACCGAGCCGTCGGGATCGAGTCGAGAGAGCTGGACGCGCTCGTTACCGCCCTCGTCCCGCCCGAAGATCAGTTCGTCGCGTGTCGGCGAAAACGACCCAAAGGTGACGCGCTCGTCGGCGAACGTTCGCTGGTCGGGCCAGCCGCCGGATTCGGGAAGGGTCCAGATCTGGGGCGTGCCGGTGGTGTCGAGCAGGAAAGCGAGGTCACCCGAGGGCGCGAACGACCCGGTCGATGCGCTGCGGACGTTGAGGTAGCGCTCGATGTCAGAGAGCACGACCGGTGTTCACGGACCACTTACAAACCGTTTCGGTTGGGGGAAAACCGAACGACGGGAACCATCGATCGAGAGGTGCACCGAGAGCTGTTTCCAGCGATCGGGCCTTCGTACGCCACGACAAGGCAGATAAGGTCGAGCGACGTACGTCCTTCAAGTGATCGAACCGGGCCCAGAATCGGAGCTGCTCGATCAGGACGACCTGTCCGCCATCGAGCGGTGGCTGGCACCCGCGGTCGGTGTCCTCGTGATCGTCGTTCTCCTCGCAAGCGTCGGGTTTCTCCTCACGAGCGTGCTCGACGATCCCGGCGGGAGTGAAACCGACCCGGCCGCAGCTGGTCCGATCGTCGACGGCGCGAACGCCACGACCACGCCGGCCGTGACGACGGAACCAACGGCACGGTCCACGAACGAAACCACCACGACACCGGGACCAACCACGACGGAACGACCGTCGCAGACACCGTCGCCAACGCCGACAGTCACCGCATCGTCCACGCCCTCACAGACGACATCGATTGCGACAGCAACGGCAACTGCCACACCGACATCCACCGACACGCCGACACCTACCGATACGGCGACCGCCACAGCCACCGCATCCTCGACGGCGACGACCACACCGACGCCGACCGCCACCGCTACACCGACACCCACGCCGTCACCGACGCCAACAGCAACACCGACAGCGACCCAAACGACCGCACCCACGCCGTCACCAACCGCGACGCCAACACCCAGCGACACCCCGGCGACAGCCTCGTCGACGACTACCGACACACTGACAGCGACCGAGACACCAACGGCAACGGAAACCCCGACGCCGACGGAAACCCCGACGCCGACGGAAACCCCGACGCCGACAGCGACACCAACACCAACGCAGACGGCTACGGCGACATCGGAGACCGAGGATACCGACACACCGACGGATACAGGTACACCGAGCGCTACGGAAACGGCCACAGCGAGTCAGACGACGAGTACGCCGACCGCAACGACAACCGCCTCGTCGACAACCACGACGTCAGCAGCGACGGCAACGACCACGGCGACGACGAACACGGTGACAGCGAGTCAAACCACTACGTCGCCACTGTCATCGACGAGTAGCGAACGGAGTGGGGAGGCGGCCACGACCACGGAGCGCGATGATACCGACGAAGCCGAAGACGAGGAATCGACTGACGAGGAGGAGACGACTGGCGAAGAGGAAACGACCGACGAAACGGGGACGACGGGAGAGATCGATGGAGAGTGAGTCGAGCAGGTCACGCACCGTCCGTGAGCACTAACGGCCCACCCGACGGTAGTGTTCAGATACGGCTGAACAGTGCGGCACGGTGTGATTTCAGTGATCCATGCGGAAATCCACTGACCTCGACGGTTGTTTGGACGAAATACACGTGGATGTTGTGGAGCGAGAAGCAACGCCGCGACTGTTGATGAAGCCTGGACAGCGACAGTGGTTTCTGCGATATCTCGATCGTAGTAGTTTATGGCTTCACGCGTAATGAGAGCAACTGAGCGGCCGGGGGCTCCCTCACGACCGTGCGAGCCGCCGATAACGGGAGGCTTTCCGGTAACCACACCCGGCGTCGTCTCACCTTACTGCATCGAGTACGCATCCATGAACCACGCCATCGTTTGCGGCGCAGTCCCCATATCTGGTGCCGGAACGTCCTGTTTGGGACCGACGATGTCTCGACGTTCCTCAGCGAAACGACGAGTGAGACGCTCGGTTTCACCTTCTGAGTGAGTTTTCGGATCGACAGCGATACCGCCTTTCCCACCGCCGAATGGAAGCGGATGCCGCCCTTGTAGGGTCCACGGACATCGTCATGCTGGGCACGAAATCCAGAGAACACTTCCAGAGATCCGTCATCACGACGTAGCGGGATGGAAACACGCTGGATCCTGGTTGGATGTTTGAGCCGCTCAACAATACCCGTGTCAACATCGACGTGAGGAGCCGCTCGTTTCAGTTGACGACGAGCGGTCGCCAGCGCTGATTCCGGTTCGTCTACTTCAGTATCTGAACCAGTTCTGGTTCCAACGAGGTCGGTTTCAGTCGTGCTTAAAGCGTTTACTCAGTCCACACAGTCTTACGATTGACAAACTCCTTGATACCGGCTTCTGAGAGTTCACGACCGTATCCAGAGCTTTTCACCCCACCGAAGGGAACCCGTGGGTCGGATTTCGTGAGCTGGTTAATGTACGTGCAGCCGGCATCGATACGGCGAGCAACACACTGACCTCGATCGCGATCTTCAGTCCAGATACTCGCTCCGAGTCCGAACTGCGTATCGTTTGCTGTCTCGATGGCCGCATCCTCGTCCGCGACCGAAAACACGGACGCGACCGGTCCGAACAGTTCCTCTGTGTCAGCCGGACAACCCTGTGGAATATCAGTGAGGATGGTCGGTGGATAGAATGGCCCGTCACGGTCGAGCGGTTCGCCGCCGATGACGACGTTTGCGCCAGCGTCCACACTTTGCTCAACTTGCTCGTGGAGTTCTTCCATCAGGTGGGATTGGGCCTGCGGACCGATGTCGGTATCCTCATCCATCGGATCGCCGACGGTGAGCGCTTCGCACTCCTCGACGAATCGGTCGAGAAAGTCGTCATAGACGTCTTCGTGGACGATGAAGCGTTTGGCGGCTATGCAGGACTGGCCGCCGTTTTGGTTGCGCGCCCACGCTCCGGTCTCGGCGGCCGCGTCGATGTCGGCGTCGTCGAGCACCACGAACGGATCGCTTCCTCCGAGTTCGAGGACTGTTTTCTTGAGATTCTCCCCCGCCGTGGAGGCGACGGCGCGGCCGGCCGGACCGCTTCCTGTGAGCGTCGCCGCACGCACCCGTTCGTCGGCGAGCACATCGTCGATCTTCTCCGAGCCGACCAGCAAGGTCTGGAACGCGCCGTCGGGGAATCCGGCTTCTTCGAAGATTTCTTCGATTGCCAGCGCACTACCGGGAACGTTTGAGGCGTGTTTGAGCAGGCCGACGTTGCCCGCAGCCAAGTATGGAACCGCAAAGCGCATCGCTTGCCAGAACGGGAAGTTCCACGGCATCACTGCCAGTACAGGTCCCATCGGATCGTAAACGGTTTTCACGGTGGTGCCGGGCGGACTCGGATGGGTTTCGGCTTCGAGATACTCACTGGTGTGTTTGGCGTAGTGGTCACAGAGCCACTGGCATTTCTGCACCTCGGCGAGTGCCTGTGAGATGGGTTTTCCCATCTCTTCGGTCATGAGCTCGGCGTACTCGCGCTCGTTCTCTCGGAGCACATCGCCAGCGGCTTCGATGAGCTGTTCGCGCTCGCGGATGGGCACCTCGCGCCACTCCGCGAAGGTGTCCTCGGCACGCTCAAGCGCGCTACCGACGTCGCTCGCGCTGTCCTCCTCGTAGGACTCGACGACTTCGCCGGTGGCCGGGTTGATCGTCTCCATGACGTAATCACTATTCGTATACGCCATTAACGTTTTGGTAGTTCTCAACCGCTCGGTTCGATGCAAACAGCAACGAATCCAGCCACGGTATCGGATACGTCGTCGTGTGGGGATATCGACCGTTTCAGTCGCTGAGATTCTCGATGCGCTGGTCGTACTGCTCGGTAGCGTCGTTCACTTCCTCGATGAACTCCAGCATCTGCTCTTTCATCCCCGTTCGTAGCTCCGTCGCGGAGAACTCCTCGGAGTCGGCGAGCAGGCGCATGAACGCCCGCAGTTCCTCGTCGGTGATGTCGTCGAGTGCGCCCGCATCGAGCTTGTCGATGACTTCGTCGACGTCGATCTGGCCGACCGGCTCGACGTTGAACTCGACGTTGACCATCCGGTAGTCAGACCCGGAGAGTTCCTGTTCGGCGCGGCTCACGCCCTGACTGAGCATGTCCTTGAAGGGCACGTGATAGCCCATAGTCCCCAGATGGAGGAAGCCAAGCAGATCGGTGATGCCCTGCGTGTAGGCTTCGCGCGCGTCGTCGTTGGGGTCGAAGACGGTCTCGCGGTCGCGCTCTTCGAGATGTGCGAACAGGATGGTGAAATCGAGCAGCGCGTTCCGCAAACGACGACGGATTCGGTTTCGCTTCTGCTTTTTTGAGTGTTCGGTATAGTCGGTCTTTCGTTTGAGGAGAAACTCCCGGTCGCTTGGTGTGAGGATACCACGCTTTCGGTCGGCCGAGTAGGCGAGCCGCTCGGACGCGTCGCTTTCGCTGTCGTCGTTCATACACAGATAGCGTGTATCACAGCCATTAAGCGTTCCGCAGGGGGAGAATACACTGTTGGACTGGGGTGCCCGGTGCCGAACTCCTGTTGGATGATTGCATTTTATACTGAAACGCTATCCATGTCCTCACGAACCGGTGTCAGACAGTGTAGCTACTACTTGGCCCCCGACCGCTCGGGACCACCCGCACAACCGCAACGATTTTGGACTATGGCGTACACGTATTTTGTATATGGATCGAGAGAACGCGAAGCCAGATGCGACGGCGATTCCGGGGGCGGCGGCGCGTCGGTGGGTCGAACATAGTCGCGAACACGCCGCGCCCAGCGAACACTCACACGATTTCGTCTGGGACATCACTCGTGAGGCCGACGGGCCGTTCGTCACCGACGTCGATGGTAATGTCCTCCTCGATTTCACCTGTCACATCGGTGCCGCACCGCTCGGATACAACAACGAGAAGATACTCGGCAAGCTTCGAAAGTTCGACCTCGTGGATCCACTGAAAATCGCCGGACAGGACCTCTACTTCGGGGCGGGCAAAGACCCCGCGGACGCGCGTTTCCCTTCATCGAGCCATCTGATGGCAACACTCGCCGAGTGCTCCACTCAGTACGGACTTGATACCGTCTTTCTCTCGAATTCGGGCGCGGAAGCCGTCGAAAATGCGATGAAAATCGCGCACAATAATCGTCCGGCGGCCAAATACGGCTATAGCTTTTCGGGCAGCTTCCACGGGCGAACGCTCGGTACGCTTTCAGCGACAAACGCGAAGCCGGTGTACACGCGCCACTATCCTGAACTGGCCGGCATCAAGACGATTCCGTTCTGTGAGAAGTGTGACTGTGCGGCCGAGACCTGCAGCTGTGGCTTCTTTACGGGCACTGGCTCGGTGTTCCGGAACACGCTCGCGCCCGAGGGTGGTCACATCGACCCTGCGGAGATCGCGTTCGTGATTCTCGAACCGATTCAGGGTGTCGGGGGCTACCGTTTCCCGAGCGACGCCTTCATGGCGGAAATCGGTGACGTCTGTGAGACGTACGATATCCCGCTCATCGTCGACGAAATCCAGTCGGGCGTCGGGCGCACGGGAAAAATGTGGGCGTCAGATCACTACCCCATCGAACCCGACATCATCGCGGCGGCGAAGGCGCTCCGCGTCGGCGCGACGGTCGCACGACACGATATGTTTCCCGACGAAGAGAACCGTCTGGGGTCGACGTTCGGTGGTGGCGACATCCTCGCGTCGATGCAGGGACTGTTCACCCTCGAAGCCATCGACGAATACGACCTCATGGCCAACGCCGTCGCGCGCGGCCAGCAGGCCACGGCGACGCTGCCCGAGCACACCACCGAAAAAATCGTCGACGTGCGCGGGAAGGGCCTGATGCTTGCCGTCGAGTTCGACACCGGCTCGCGCCGGGATAGGGTCGTGAAAGAGGCGCTCGACCGTGGCATGTTGACGCTGGGCTGTGGCGCGAAAACCCTCCGTCTGCTGCCGCCGCTCGACGTCACCGAGCGTGAAATCGATCTCGGAACGGCGATCCTCAACGACGCTATCGACGCCGCCTGAGCGCGTTCGACACTACTCAGCCAGGGAGCAGTAACGTACCGTTGACTCCTCGATGTCGTCGAGTCTACCGACGACCGCTTCGAGGTGATCTCGACCGCTGCCCGCGACGGCGAGCTCGACGGGCGTGCGATTCGGCTTGTCCTCGTGGGTGCGGCGTGCGCGCGCCAGTTCGTCGAGTTCGGCCCCGTGCTCCTCGATTGCGTCGACGACCGCGGCGATGTCCGCCGGCCAGTTGTGGATTTCGAGGCGCACGGTCGCATATCGACTGCGTTCCATCAACCCGGTGCGGACGAGTTCGGCGTGCTCACTGGGATTTACGTTGCCGCCGGAGAGAAGTGCGGCGACGCTTTCGTCCTCGACATCGATTTCGTCGGCGAGAAGCGCTGCAACCGGGGCTGCGCCTGCGGCCTCGACGACGATTTTCGCGCGCTCGGCAATCAGCGCCACCGCGGCGCTCAGTTCGTCGTCGGAGACCGACACCACGTCATCGACGCGCTCACGGACGACGGCGAAGGTCTTCTCCAGTAGTCGTGCGTCGGCGATGCCTTCGGCAACGGTATCGACCGTCGAAAGTCGGTGGATCTCGCCCCGTTCGAGCGACGGCTTGGCGTGGGCCGCGCCCTCGGGCTGCACACCGATGACGCGGATTTCGGGGTCGTGCGCCTTGAGTGCGGTTGCGATGCCCGAAATCAGGCCACCGCCGCCGATGGCGACGAGGACCGTATCGAGGTCGGGAAACTGCTCTCTGAGTTCGAGTCCGACAGTCCCCTGCCCGGCGATGATGGCCCCGTCATTGAAGGGATGGACGAACTCCCTGTTCTCCTCGTCGGCGATATCGAGCGCGTGTTCGTACGATTGTTCGTAGCAGTCGCCCTCGACAATGACCTCCGCTCCATAGCCTCGCGTCGCGTCGATTTTCGCCGCAGGCGTTATCTCCGGGACGACAATGGTGGTGTCGATGTCGAGCAGTTGTCCGGCGAGCGCCACGCCTTGGGCGTGATTGCCCGCGCTCGACGCGACGACGCCGTTCGCTCGCTCGGCCATCGAGAGCTGTGAGAGACGGTTGTACGCCCCACGGATCTTGAACGAGCCGGTGCGCTGCATCGTCTCCAGTTTGAGGCCGACCGATCCAGCGCCGCTCATCCCCGCAAACGTCCGCGAGGTGTCGAGCGGCGTGCGGTGGACGACGTCGGCGATGCGCTCGTGGGCCGCCTCGATGTCGGCAAGCGTCACGACCTCGGCGGCGCGCTCAGACCCGCTCATCGGCCGTCGCAAGAATCGAATCGGTCAGCACGTCAATGCCGGTTTCGAGGCTCCGCTCGTCGATGTCGAAGGTGGGCGTGTGGTGGCTCGTCGGGTGGTCGGTGCCGACGATGAGATACGTCGCCAGTCCACCCTCTTCCTGAACGCGTTCCATCAGGAAGGTCGCGTCCTCGCTCGCGCCGAAGGCCGCACGACGGACCGGCGAATCGACGCTCTCTATGCCGTCGGCGACCTCGTAGACGATGTCCGCAAGTTCCTCGTCGCTGTCGGCTCTGGGCGATTCGCTGACGATGTTGAAATCCACATCACAGTCGTGGGTCTCGGCTGCCGCATAGAGGGTACGCTCGAACTCCGTCTTCATATACTCGCGCAGCGGCGTCGTCTCGCCGCGCACCTCGCCCCATATCTTCGCCCGTTCGGCGATGACGTTGCTCGCGCTGCCGGCGTCGGCTCTGCCGACATTGACCCGCGTCATTCCGTCGCGATGGCGTGGAATCCCGTAGATGTTCTGGATGGCGGTCGCCATCGCCTGTATCGCGTTGTCGCCCTGCTGAGGCTCCTTGCCGGCGTGGGCGGACGTACCGATGAACTCGGCGGTGAGGTGGCACATCGCGAGGGGTTTTTCGATGCCCGCGACGACCTCACCGGAAGGATGGTCGAGACCGAGGTGGACAGCAAAGAGATAGTCTAGCCCGTCGGCGAAGCGGCTCTGGGCCATCGGATTGCCGCCGCCCGATTCTTCCTCTGCTGGCTGGAAGAACACGGTAAGCGTCCCCGAGAAATCGCTCTCTTTGATGGCTTCGAGCACGCCGAGACCGATGGTCATGTGGCCGTCGTGTCCACACGAGTGCATCGTTTCACCTGTCTCCGAGCGAAACCCCTCCGCCTGTGGGTGATGGCCGCTTTCGGTTGACTCCTCGATAAATAGCCCGTCGATATCGACGCGGAGACCGATCGAGGGTCCCGCCCCCTGTTCGAGCACGGCGACGACGCCGGTGTTGCCGCCGTCCATCCGCGTGAGCAGTTCTTCGTCAACGCCGGCCTCACGGGCGCGGCTGTACCACGGAGCGAGTTCGGATTCGCTCGGAACGGCCATGCGGTCGTCGGGATCGTAGGCATCGGAACCGACGGCGAGTTCGTCGACGCCGATGGTCCGCAGTTCCTCGACGAGCGTGGCCGTCGTGCGAAACTCCCGCCACGCTGGCTCGGGAAATCGGTGCAGGCGTCGACGAATGTCCGTGAGTCGGCTGGAAATCGCTGCTGTCATACCGGATAATACTGCTCCATCATCATAATAGTACACGATTACTGTTGAGGCTGTCACGCAAAAGCGATAAGTCGGCGTCGGTCGAGGGATGCGACCATGCCCACCGATACCGACATCCTCGTGCTCCGTGAGGGAACGGAAGGACTGTCGATGGCAGCGTACGCCGAGCAACTCCGTGAGCGACTCCCCGATACGAACGTCGAACTCGCCCGAACTCCGGCGGAGGAACGCGAGTCGATTCGGGACGCGCGCGTCGTCACCGGTATCGACCTCGACGAACGACTCCTCGACGCGGCCGAAAACCTCGATCTATTCGCGTGTACGTTCGCCGGCACCGACCACGTGCCAGTCGATGCGCTCACAGAGCGTGGCGTCGCCGTCACGAACGCCGGCGGCATTCATGCACCTGGCATCGCCGAACAGGCCATCGGAAACATGCTGGTGTTCGCCCGGCGACTCCACGAAGGCTGGCGGCGAAAGCAAAATCGCGAATGGCGACATTTCCAGTCCCACGAGTTCACCGACAGCACTGTGACCATCGTCGGTCTCGGTGCCATCGGCGAGGCGCTCGCCCAGCGACTGCAGGGCTTCGAGGTAGAGACTATCGGGGTTCGCTACACGCCCGCAAAGGGTGGCCCGACCGACGAGGTGTGTGGGTTCGACGACGAGGAGTTCCACGACGCGCTCGCGCGGACCGATTACCTCGCCATCGCCTGCCCGCTGACCGAGACGACGCGCGGACTCGTCGGCGGCGACGCGCTCGCAACGCTTTCGCCGTCAGCAGTGGTCATCAACGCCGCCCGTGGTGGCATCGTCGATACGGACGCGCTCGTGAGCGCTCTCCAGTCGGAAGCCATCCGTGGTGCGGCGATCGACGTGACCGACCCCGAACCCCTCCCTGAAGACCATCCGCTCTGGACGCTCGAAAACTGCCTCATCACGCCCCATACTGGTGGCCACACGCCACGCCATTGGGAACGCCTTGCCGGCATCGTCGCGCGCAACGTCGAACGGCTCGATACAGGCGAGGAGTTGGAAAACGCAGTCCGCGTGCCCTGAATCAGGGTGTCTTCAATCAGGTCGAGAACAGTTCTCGGGGAAACTCGGCAAGCGTCTCCGCACCCGTCGCGGTCACGTGGAAGGTTTCGCTGATCTCGACGCCGACGTCGTCCTGCCAGATGCCCGGAATCATGTGGAAGGTCATGTCTTCCTCCAGCACCGTGTCGTCGCCGGGCCGGAGGCTCGCGGTGTGTTCGCCCCAGTCAGGCGGGTAGCCAAGCCCCATCGAGTAGCCGATGCGGTCCTCCTTCTCGATGCCGTACGACTGAATGACCTCGCGCCACGCTTGCTCGACTTCCTCGCAGGTGACGCCCGGTTCGGCGGCGTCAAGCGCAGCCTCGATTCCCTCGATGACAACCTCTGCTGTGTTCGTCAGCTTCTCAGGCGGGTCGCCGACGAACGTGGTGCGCGCGAGCGGCGAGTGATAGCGATGGCGACAGCCGGACAGCTCGATGATGACCGGATCGCCGTCCTCGAAGCGGCGGTCGGTCCACGTGAGATGCGGCGTGCCGGTGTGGTCACCCGAGGGGAGCAGCGGGACGATCGAGGGGTAATCGCCGCCATAGTCGTCGGTGCCATCGATAAGCGCCGAATAGATCGTCTCGGCGACCTCGTACTCGGGCACGCCCTCGCCGACGGCATCGAGTCCGGCCTGCATCGCGTTCTCGGCGATGCGCGCGGCCTGTCGCATGTACTCCAATTCCTGCTCGGATTTGTAGATGCGAATCCAGTTGACGAGCAGCGTTGTGTCCTCGAAACTCGCTTCGGGGAGCTTCTCGCGCAGGCGCTGGTATGACTTCGCGGTGAAATAATACGCATCCATCTCGACTCCGATTGTCCCGTCGCCGGCATCGAGGTCGTCCAGTAATCCGGCGACGTAGTCCATCGGATGGAGGTCATACGGAGAGTGGACGTGGTCGTCGCTGTACGAGTGAATGTTCTCCTCGGCGAGCCATGTCGTCGCCCGCGCGCCGTTGGCGTCCATTCCACGACCGACCCACACCGGCTCATCGCGTTCGTGGGTGACGATGACCGCTTGCGGGACGTAAAACGACCAGCCGTCGTAGCCCGCGAGGTAGTTCATGTTCGAGGGGTCAGTTATCACGAGTGCGTCCAGTTCCCGCTCGAGCATCCGTTCTTTCGTCCGCTCGATACGCCGCTCGTACTCCGACTGTTCGAACACATCCATGGGCATGAGTCTCTCACTCGGTCTTCGGCGAATTCACTCATAAATTTTGTGTACGTCGGAAACAGATTTCATGACAAACGGGGCAGTGATGGCCACGGAGAATTACAATTTCTGTGTACACGTATAATGGTATCTGTGGATAAACTATTTACGTCCGTTCGTCATGGCCTCTATCATGGTCGATAGTCCACCCATCAACGACCTGCACTTCGACGATGCACCGAGCGTTGGGAACGTGCCTGGTCCCGAATCGGAGAAGTTGCTCGAAAAACAACGCAACATCGATAGCAGCGCTGTGGCCTATCCCGAGGATATCCCCATCGCCTTCGAGGAAGGCAAGGGTGCGACAGTACGCGACGCCGACGGCAACACCTTCATCGACATGTTCGGCGGCATCGGCGTGTTGAACGTCGGTCACGCCAATCCCTATGTACTAGAAGCGGTTCACGAACAAGCTGACAAACTGGTGCACACGGTCGATTTCCCGACCGAAGCGCGCCTCGAGCTCATCGAAAAGCTCGACGCGATTGCACCCGGCGATCTTCAAGGAAACAACCGCGTCGTGTTTGGGGGACCGACCGGGAGCGACGCCATCGAGGCGGCGATCAAACTCGCCAAATACAACACCGGCGGCGACGGACTCATCGCCTTTCGGGGAGCCTACCACGGCATGACCAGCGGCGCGCTCAGCCTCACTTCGAACACCGGCGCGAAGAGCCACTACACGCCGCTGCTTTCGGACGTGGTGCATGCGCCCTATCCGAACCCGTTCGAACAGGGAAAGTCTGCCGAAGAGGCGGTCGCGCACGCGATCGAAGAGGTCACGGCCATCGTCGAGGACCCCTACAGCGGGCTTGCGAACCCGGCGGGCATCTTCGTCGAGCCGATTCAGGGCGAGGGCGGTGTCGTCACGCCCCCCGAAGGCTTCCTCTCAGGGCTGCGTGACATCGCTGACGACAACGGTGTTCCATTGATATTCGACGAGATTCAGAGCGGGTTCGGGCGTACCGGTCAGTGGTGGGCCGGCGAACACGAAGGTGTGTCGCCCGATATCATGACCACGGCGAAGGCTCTCGGCGGCGTCGGTTTCCCGCTTTCTGCGACCATTTACCGCGAGGAACTCGATACGTGGGAGGCGGGCGACCACGCTGGCACCTATCGCGGCCACGTCGTGGCGATGCGAGCCGGCAGCCGTGCCATCGAATACATCCAACAACACGACCTACTCGCCCATGCGCGCGACCTCGGTGCGGACATCCGCGCACGTCTGAAGGATGTCGCCGACGGCAACAGCCATCTCGGCGAAGTTCGCGGAAGGGGACTGTTCATCGGCGCGGAGTTCGTGGATGACAACGGGGATCCGGATTCAGCTATCGTCGATTCGATTCAGCAGTACTGCTACGAGCACGGTGTCCTCGTCTGGACTGCCGGACGTCATGGAAACGTGTTGCGGCTCCTGCCGCCGCTGGTCCTCACCCATGACCTCGCCGACACCGCACTTGATGTCGTCGCTGATGCCATCGAGCAGGTGACGACAGCCGAACAGCCAACCGCCTGAGATCCCGCGATGACCGAACGAATCACCACCGACGACGCGCCGCGAAATGATAACCCCTACTCGCAGGCCGTCCGCGCCGGCGACACGCTTTACGTCTCGGGCTACGGCCCGGTTGACCCCGCGACCAGCGAGGCGGTTGCAGGTGATGTTGGAGCACAGACCGAACAGGTTCTCGAAAACGTCGATCGCACCGTCGCGGCCGCGGGTGGTTCGCTCGCCGACATCGTGAAAACGACGGTCTATCTCACCGATCTCAACGACTACGACGCGATGAACGACGCCTATAGGGCCCGGTTTGCCGCAACGCCGCCCGCTCGCGTCTGTGTCGAGGTGTCCCGCCTGCCGGACGACGTCGGCATCGAGATGGACGCCATCGCGTATCTCGGCGACTCGTAAGCCTGCGATCGTAGTCGGCCGGTCTCCTCCCCCATCGAGGCTAGCACTGATTCACGGAGTCTCCCTTCGATGCATCCAGCAACGCGACGGTGAAGTCACTCTGAGTAGGCAATGATAGCGATTGCGAACAGGAATTGACGAGTATCTCAGGGAGCCTCTATAGCGCCGCCGACGATGGTTTCCGATACCGGAGGACCGTGCGGGCCGCTTCATTAACACGAAGCGTTTACACCGGGTACGAAATCCCGTAAGGTTTAACAGGGTCTTTCCCGATGAAGTGGTAGAGGTACCCAGATGACACGGTACACAGGCACATGGCCGTTCGGCGGTGGTATCGAAACGAGCGTTCGGCGCTGGCCCGACTCACACGGATCCTCGGGCGACCGACCGCCCCGAACCGGGATGACCCCGCGATCAAGGAATCGCTGGGGGCACTGTCCCGAAACCGAGAGGTCTGAAACGGAGTGTGATGCGCCGTGAGCAGCTCCGATATGGGGCCCATTGAGGAGTTTCGCGACGAGGTAGAGCCAGTGATCTTCGCCTTCGGTGCGGGCATCACGCTGCTGTTCGTCGCCGTGTTCGCGCTGGCTCCGGAGACGGCCGCGACGGTCGTTTCGGGGGCCAACCAGTTCGTTCTCGCGCACTTCAACTGGGCGTTCCTCGTCATCATGCTGTTTTTCCTGCTGTTCCTGTTTTTCCTGATTCTCGGCCCGTGGGGAAGTCTCCGATTCGGTGACGAGTCGCCGGAGTTCAGCTTCTTTTCGTACTTCACAATGATGTACTCGGCGGGGCTTGCGGCGGGAATCGTCTTCTGGGGTCCGGCCGAAGCGCTCATCCACTATGCGAACGTGCCCCCGCTCTACGGCGGGGTGGCCGCCGAATCAACGGCTGCGATGCCGATTGCAGTACAGTACGCGGTCTTCCACTGGGGGCTCACTCAGTGGGCGTGTTTCACCGTGATGGGGCTGGGCATCGGCTACTACGTCTACAACTACGACGCGCCGCTGCGCGTTTCGTCGGTGCTCACACCATTTATTGGGGCCGACAACATCAAGGACAGCTACTGGGCGAAGGCCATCGACATCCTCGCGGTGTTCGCCACCCTCGGCGGGGTGGCCACCTCACTTGGGTTCATCGGCAGCCAGTTCCTCACGGGTCTCGAATTCCAGTGGGGCATCCAGATGGGCAACATCGGAACGTTCGGCGTCATCACCGGCATGACGGTTCTGTTCACCCTCTCGCTGGTGCTCGGGGTGGATAAGGGGATTCGCCGGCTCTCGAACTTCAACATGGTGCTCTTTTTCGTGTTGATGGTTGCGACGCTCATCGTCGGCCCAACCTTCTTTATTCTGCAGACAAGTACCGACGCGCTCGGCGGGTTCGTCTCGGATTTCGTCGCGATGAGTCTGTTCATCGACGTCGCCAACAACGGCTCGTGGGTGAACGCGTGGACGGTCTTTTACTGGGCGTGGCCGCTGGCGTGGTCGCCCTTTGCGGGTCTGTTCATCGCACGCATCTCGCGCGGACGCTCCGTGCGTGAGGTCGCCTTCACCGGTATCGGCGCGACCGCGATGGCGACGGTTCCGTGGTTTCTCATCCTCGGCAGTACCGGTGTCTGGCTCCAGAACACCGGCGGCGCGAACCTACTCGGACCGATAAATCAGTACAGCGAAGCCGTCTCGGGCTACGTCCTGTACGGTGCGTTGCCGCTCGGCTCGTTGTTGCTCATCGGCTTCGTCGTCCTCGTGACGACGTTTTTCGTCACGTCGGCCGACTCCTCGACGCTCGCGGTCGCGATGATGACCACGGGCGGGAAGGAACACCCCTCGACGATAATCCGCGCGTTCTGGGGAGCGATGCTCGGTGCGGTCGCCTCGATCCTGATGATCATCGGCGGGGTCGATGCGCTCCAGTCGGCGGCCATCATCACCGGGGGACCGTTCGCCATCGTCGGTGTCATCGCCGTCATCGGACTGGCGCGCTCGTTCCGAGAACAGTCCGGTAACATCCTCCTCCAGGAGGAGACGGTGCTGTTCGGCACGAGTCGTTCGAGCAAGCAAACCGATTCCGGCACGCGACCGGAGGTCAACGACGACTGAGCGTTACCCCTATTCTATCCGCTCTTCGAGTGCTTCGGTAACGTCGGTGGTCGATGCCGCCCCGCCGAGGTCCGGCGTTCGCGGGGCCGCAGCGTCCGCAAGATGGTTCTCAACGACCGTTCGTAGTGTCTCCGCAGCGCTGCTCTCGCCGAGATGTTCGAACAGCATCGCTCCCGAACGTACCGTCGCGATCGGGTTGGCGATTTCCTGTCCAACGATATCCGGTGCGCTTCCGTGTACTGGTTCGAACATCGACGGGTACTCCATTGTCGGGTTGATATTTCCCGAGGGTGCGAGACCCATTCCGCCGGAGACGACAGCTCCGATGTCGGTGAGGATGTCCCCGAAAAGGTTCGAAGCGACGAGCACGTCGAACGCCTCGGGACGACGAATGAGGTCCATGCTGGCAGCATCAACGAGAAGGCGCTCGACCTCGACTTCCGGAAACTCCTCGTGGACCTCATTGACAATATCGTCCCAGAAAACCATTCCGTGGGCCTGTGCGTTCGATTTCGTGACGCTGGTGAGTTTTCCCTCACGTGCGGTCGCCGCCTCGAACGCCTGTCGGACGATACGTTCGGTACCTGTACGCGTGAACACCGCACTCTGAACGGCGAGTTCGGCATCCGTTCCACGGTGTTCGCGACCGCCAATATCGGAGTACTCTCCTTCGGTGTTCTCGCGGTAGACGACGAAATCGATGTCATCGGTATGGTTCTGAATGGGTGATTCGATGCCAGCAAAGAGAGTGGCTGGACGCTTACAGACGTACTGTTCGAACCCCTTCCGGATCGGAATCAACAGCCCATTGAGCGTCACGTGATCGGGTACGGACGGGTCGCCCACAGCACCTAACAGGATGGCGTCATAGCCCTCCAACTGATCGAGTCCGTCATCGGGCATCATCGTTCCCTTGCTGTGATAGCGTTCGCTGCCCCAGTCGAATACTGTCGTTTCGAGGGTGAAACCATGTCGATCCGCGACCGCCTCGAACACCGGCAGCGCAGCATCGACGACCGCCGGGCCGATGCCGTCTCCCGGGAGAAGGGCTACTTCGTATGGCACACGCCGATCATCGCCGATCCGGGTGAAAAAGATTCTCGTCGAGTCAGATCGAATCAAGCGCTCGATAACCATCCACTAGTCGAGAGAGTGATCAGTACCTGACTGGACGGCCAATCAGGTTAGTGTGAAAATTGAGGGTGGCTGAGCTGAGCGGAGTTCTTCGAGGCAAGTGGAACCATGCTCGAAGAACTCCGCTCAGTTCAGCCTCAATCTAGCAGTTCCCCGGTCGCATATCCGTCAGTAGCACCGCTCGAAACAGTTGGAGCAGCCACACCGACGATTGGCGATTTGTTGGCGTCGGCGGAAAAGACGGGCAGTGACCGCCACCGTATCGATCGCTCACCAGGAACAGTACGGTGGCTGGCGCGGTATGTGGAAGACCCACAACTTTAGTCGTGGGTCGCCTGACACTCGAATCAATGGACGCCGACGACGCGATTGACCCACCACCCACGTTCCGCAAACGGGCCACGCTGACGAGTGACCCCCGTGAGCGCTTCAGCGACGAGTGGCCCGAAGCGTGGGACGCCGCCGGCGATCTCCTCGATTGGTTCGAATCGTACGACGCGGTTCTCGACGACGAAACACCGCCGTTCGAATGGTTCGGTGGTGGCACGCTCAACGCCAGTCACGAGTGTCTCGACCGCCATCTCGACGAGCGGAAAAATCGTCTCGCGATCCGCTGGGAGGGGCAGCTCGGCGAGACGCGCACCTACACCTACCTCGACCTTCATCGCGAGGTTAACGAGTTCGCAGCGGCCCTCCGTGAGCGCGGTGTCGGGGCAGGCGACGTCGTCACGCTCTATCTGCCGGTGGTCCCCGAACTGGTGGTGGGGATGCTCGCCTGTGCGCGCCTCGGTGCACCGCACAACGTCGTTTCCGCGGGTTTTTCGGCCGATGCGCTGGCGACACGGATGGAGCGTGCCGATTCGTGCTTTCTCGTGACCTGTGATGGGTACTACCGACGCGGTGACGCGGTCAACCAGAAGCGCCGTGCGGACAACGCTCGATTGGCCATCGACCACGATCTCGAAGCCACTGTCATCGTCGAACGACTCGGAGACGCCCAACTCGGAGCCAACCAGTACGAGTACAGTCAGTTGCTCGCTGCCAACGCTGGGTGTGAGGTCGAACCGGTCGCCCGCGACTCGACGGAGACGTTGTTTTTGATCTACACCTCCGGGACGACCGGAGAGCCGAAGTCCGTCACGCACACCACCGGTGGCTATCTCGCTCACGTCGCGTGGACCGCACGCAACGTGCTCGATATCACGTCCACGGACACCTACTGGTGTACGGCCGATATCGGTTGGATCACCGGCCACTCCTACATCGTCTACGGGCCGCTGAGTTTAGGAACGACGACCATGCTCTACGAAGGCACCGCCGATCACCTCCGGAAAGATCGGCTCTTCTCGATCATCGAACGCAACGCTGTCGACGTCCTCTATACGGCACCGACGGCGATCCGGTCGTTCATGAAGTGGGGCGAGGAGTACCCCGCTCGCCACGACTTATCGAGCCTCCGGCTACTCGGCACCGTCGGCAAACCCATCGACCCGCGAGCGTGGAAGTGGTACTACACCCACGTCGGGGGCGAGTCGTGCCCGGTCGTCGATACGTGGTGGCAGACCGAAACGGGGGCCATCCTCGTCTCGACGCTGCCCGGTGTCGACGCGATGAAACCAGGCTCTGCCGGCCCGCCGCTGCCGGGTATCGACGTTGCCGTCGTCGGCCCGGACGGCAGCGAGCAGCCGGCCGGCGAGCGGGGCATGCTCGCGATCCGGACGCCGTGGCCGGGAATGCCCCGCGAGCTTGCGGCGGCGACTGACTGGGGGGCGAGTGCCGCTGCGGACGGCGAGTGGCGGTACATCGCGGGCGACGAGGCGGTCGCCGACGATGACGGGTATATTCGTGTTCTCGGTCGGCGGGACGACGCGATCACCGTTGCCAACCAGCGAATCGGGATCGCGGAGATAGAGAGCGCCGTCGTCAGCGTCGAGGGCGTCGCCGAGGCCGCAGTCGTCGGCGTCGATCACTCGACGCGGGAGACGGCGGTGTACGCCTACGTCAACCCGGCGACACAGCAGGCTGCCGACGATGCACTCCACGAGGCGGTCATCGCCGCCGTCGAGGAGGCGATCGGACCAATGGCCAGTCCCGAACGGGTCATCTTCACGCCAGAGCTCCCGAAGACCCGTTCGGGGAAGATCATGCGCCGGCTGTTGGAATCCGTCGCCAACGATGAGGACTACGGCGACCTCAGCGCGCTCCGCAACCCCGAAGTCGTCGGCGAGCTCCGCTCGAATGACGATGGAATTTCGGATGGATAGCTCATTCCGAAGCATCCATACAGTTTTGGAGAGCCACTCGGAAGCCAACAGCGGCGAGCGGGCGTAGCGACCGCAGCACCTATTTCGCTTCTCCAAATAGAGACGAAACAGGATGGATGGGCTAGCCGAGTTCCTCTGTGCGGGTGGCTACGAGCGTCTTCGTCGGGCGACCCGGACCCACCGTGGCGACCTCGTTGTCCGACTGTGTGGGGAGGTCGGGCTCCAGCCGAGTGAAGTGGTTGCCGTCAGTCCCGCTGATGTTCGCCAGACAGGTACAACACGGCTGCTCGACGTTGGAGACCGCGAGGCATTCGTTCCGGCAGCGGTGGCCCATTCGATACAGAAGTACGCCGAGTCGGTCGACGACACCGACCCACTCGTGGATGTCTCGGAGCGTCGCATCCAGATGTTGGTCAGCGAGAGCGGCACGCGAGCCGCTGATGCGACCGATGACGACCGATTCCGGGACGTCTCGACGCGGGACCTCCGGGCCGCTCACGCCCGTCAACTGTTTCACGATGGAGTCGATACACGAATCGTCCTCGCAGTGACCGCCTACGAACGGGTTGCTGCGCTGGAACCCTACCTCCCGGCCCCGGATCGTGAAGCGGTCGCGACGGCTCTCGCGGAGGGGGACACACCGACAGCCGACGGCCTGCCCGTCTGGCTCCGGCGAGCAGCACGGGTCGCAGCCGATGTGGGGGAGACACTCGCGGTCGACAGTAGCGCAGCGGATATCTACGAGATGGTCTGTGATCGACTGGCCGAGACGGACGGCTATCGCTTCGCCTGGATCGCGGAGACGACTGGCGACGGGCTCGCGGTTCGGGCACACGCCGGTACCACAGCCGAGAGTGTCGATCGAACGCTTGCCGACCGGAGCGACCTCGTCACCGACGTGGTCGGAGAGCAGGGCGTCCGCGCCGTAGATGTCGGGGACACCACGCTACTCGCCGTTCCACTCGTCGGGGAGATGACCCGTGGCCTGCTCGGGATCGGAACGTTTCGAGAGGACGTCAACGCTATCGAGCGTGACTTACTCGGCGCACTCGGTGCACAGGTCGGCCACGCGCTCGCCGTGCTCGAACATCGGCGGCTGTTGCTCGCCGATACAGTGACCGAGCTGACGTTCGATATCGGGCGCGAAGCGGCGTTCCTGCCCGAAACCGCGGCCACACTCGACTGTGAGTTCGAACTCGTCGGCATCGTCCCCGCCGACGAGGGGGTGCTCTGTTACGTCACGACCCGAACGGTCACGCCGGATGCGGTCTTCGAGCGCGCGAGCGCTACCGATGCGGTGGGCGACGTTCGATTCGTCAGCGACGACGAGACGGGCCTGCTGCTCGAACTCATGCTCCAGCGTTCTCCGATCCAGACGCTCGCGAAGGCCGGTGGTCAGATTCGCTCCTACGAGATCAGTTCGCAAGGTGGACGACTGGTCGGGGAGGTATCGACCGATGCAAACGTTCGACACATCGTCGAGACCGTGACCGACGCGTTTTCCACGGTCCACCTGACGGCGAAACGGGAAACCGAACCCGAGGCCACGACCGACATCCGATTTCGCGAGACGCTGGCCGACGAGCTCACCGAGCGACAGACTGCGGCGCTTCGATCGGCCTACTTCGGTGGCTACTTCGAGTGGCCGCGTGATTCGACAGCCGAGGAACTGGCCGACTCACTCGACGTCTCGTCGCCGACGCTCCACCATCACCTTCGCATCGCCCAGCAGAAACTGCTTCGTTCGTTCTTCGACGACGGCGTGTAGCACGAGGCCACGATGCAGCCGTGGACACTCGAACCTAAGCATCTAGGATGGTCGTTGTCACGAGAACGGTACCCGTGTGAGATACTACCGTTCGATTTGTCGACTCAGCTCACGGTAGCGGTCCCCAAACCCACGAATCACCCGGAAACGGTGGTAGCAACGAGGTCGTTGGAATAATTAGCAGCTTTCTTTATGATGGATCCATCGGGAGGGGGACTCGTCAATGTCGGAGCAAGACATCGAACTGGAAGCTCGGCTGGCCGAACAGGACGAGTTCGAGCCGCCGGGATCGTTCGTCGAACAGGCAAACGTGTCCGATCCGTCGATCTACGACGAATTCGCGGAGGATTGGCCGGGGTGTTGGGAACACGCCGCGGCCCTTCTCGATTGGTCCACGGCGTACGAGCAGGTCTTGGACGACTCGAACCCGCCGTTTTACGAGTGGTTCACCGGCGGCGAACTCAACGCATCCGCGAACTGTCTCGACCGCCATCTCGACGAGCGCGGTGACGAGACCGCCATCGAGTGGATCGGCGAACTCGGCGAGACGCGCACCTACACCTACCGTGACCTCCACCGCGAGGTCAACGAGTTCGCGGCGGCTCTCCGCGAGCAGGGTGTCGAGGCGGACGACGTCGTCACCCTCTACATGCCGATGGTGCCGGAGCTACCGATCGCCATGCTCGCGTGCGCCCGACTCGGCGCACCCCATTCGGTCGTCTTCGCCGGCTTTTCCGCCAACGCGCTGGCGACTCGGATGGAAAGCGCCGATTCCTCGGTGCTGGTGACCTGTGACGGCTACTACCGCCGCGGAGAGGCCCTCGAACACAAGCCGAAAGCCGACGAAGGAGTGGCGGGCGTCGGTCACGACGTGACGGGCGTCGTCGTCGATCGTCTCGGCGACGAGTACGACCACCCGATGCGGGAGACGGACCACGACTACGACGCGCTGGTTGCGGACCATGCCGAAAGCGAGGTCGAACCGGTCGCCCGCGACGCCGAGGACATGCTGTTCCTGATGTACACCTCGGGGACGACCGGCGAGCCGAAAGGCGTCAAACACACCACCGGAGGCTATCTCTCGTGGGTGGCGTGGACGAGTCACGCGGTGCTCGACGTGAAACCCGAGGACACCTACTGGTGTTCGGCCGACATCGGCTGGATCACTGGCCACTCCTACATCGTCTACGGGCCGCTGAGTTCAGGAACGACCACGGTGATGTACGAGGGGACACCTGACTACCCCGACAAGGACCGACTCTGGGAGATCGTCGACGAGTACGACGTCACCCAGCTCTATACGGCACCGACGGCGATCCGGTCGTTCATGAAGTGGGGCGAGGAGTACCCCGCTCGCCACGACTTATCGAGCCTCCGGCTGCTCGGCACCGTCGGCGAGCCGATCAACCCGCGCGCGTGGAAATGGTACTACAGACACATCGGGAGCGAGTCGTGCCCGGTCGTCGATACGTGGTGGCAGACCGAGACCGGCGGGATGATGGTGACGACGTTGCCGGGCGTCGGGAACATGAAACCCGGTTCGGCCGGCCCGCCGCTGCCAGGGGTCGATGCCGATATCGTCGATGCCGCCGGCGAGACGGTCGCAGCCGGGCAGGCGGGCTATCTCACCATCCAGAAACCGTGGCCCGGGATGTTACGAACGCTGTACCGAAACGACGAGCGCTTCATCGAGGAGTACTGGGCGGAGTACTCCGATACGGACTCCGAGGACCCCGACGATTGGGTCTACTTCCCCGAAGACGGGGCGAAAATCGATGACGACGGCTATCTCACCGTCCTCGGTCGCGTCGATGACGTCATCAACGTCTCCGGTCATCGCCTCGGGACGATGGAAATCGAGAGCGCGATCGTCGGCGTCGAGGGCGTCGCCGAGGCTGCGGTCGTCGGCGGCGACCACGAGGTGAAAGGCGAGGCCGTCTACGCCTACGTCATCACCGAGGACGGCTACGCGGGCGACGACGGGATGCGGGATGGGATTATCGCCGGTGTGGAAGACGGGATCGGCCCCATTGCGCGTCCCGAGGCGGTCGTTTTCACCCCCGAACTCCCGAAGACCCGTTCGGGGAAGATCATGCGCCGGCTGTTGGAGGACATCGCCAACGGCGAGGAACTGGGCAACACGAACACGCTCCGCAACCCGGAGATCGTCGAAGAGATTCAGCAGCACGTCGGGGGGAGCTGAGTCGAAATGTCGCGCCCGAAACCACGACGTCGAGTGGACGACGCCGCACAGCGACGGACGGTCAAACCGGACGGACACAGCGATGGAGAGATTCACCAATGACGGATAACCGCGCACGGACGACGAACGATTCTGGAACGGTCGAGACTGATGGTGGGGTGACGACGGAGCAGAACCCCACGAACTACCTCGATGCGGAAGTGAACATCTTCAGGCCGGAGACGGCGTTCATGCGGGATCACCTGAAACTGATCTGGGCGACGTTTCTCGCGTGGACGGTCGCGGTCTTCGGGCCGGTGACGGCTGCGCTCGTCGCTCCCGACCTGATGACCGAGACGATCGTTCTCGGCTTTCAGTTGCACGTTCTCCTGACGGGTATCGGCGCGCCGTTCGGCGCGCTCGTCCTGTCGGCGGTGTACGCCTACCGACGCGACAAACTCGACGAGAAATACGGCATCGAGCACGGACAATCGACGGGGACAGCGACAGACTCGACGGCAGCAACTGACGGCGGTGAGAACGCATGATCATGGATGTTCTGTTGCAAATCGCGCCCGACGGACTCAACGTCGGCTTCAAACTCATCCCGGCGCTCACGACCATCGGGATGTTGGTGGCCTTCCTCGCAGTCGGCTTTTTCTTCCGCGTAGCCGACACGGACAATCTCTGGGTCGCTGGCCGCTCGATCGGAAACATCGAGAACGGGATGGCGATCGGTGCCAACTGGATGTCGGCGGCGTCGTATCTCGGCGTCGCAGCGACCATCGCCACGCTCGGGTACTTCGGGCTGGCGTATCTCGTCGGCTGGACGGCGGGGTATTTCATCCTCCTCATCTTCCTCGCCTCGCAGTTCCGTCGGTTCGGTAAGTACACGGCACCGGATTTCGTCGCGGACCGGTTTTACTCCGACACCGGCCGCGCCATCGCGGCGGTGACGACGCTGTTCATCGCGTACGTGTACGCCGTTAGCCAGGGACGTGGCATGGGGCTGATGTCGATGTATCTCTTCGGCACGAGCTACACACAGGGCGTGATCCTCCTCATGGGCGTCACCATCGTCTACGTTGCCCTCTCGGGAATGCTTGGCACGACCAAGAACATGGCAATACAGTACGTCATTCTCATCATTGCCTTCCTCGGCGGACTGTACGCAGTCGGCTGGACGCAGGGCTACTCGACGGTGCTGCCGTATCTCGAATTCGGTGACGAGGCGACGATCGTCGCGGAGCAGATCGCTCGCGAGTTCACGGCTCCCTTCGCCAACGCCGGCTACTACGAGTGGGTGGCGCTGTGTTTCACCCTGATCGTCGGCACCTGTGGGCTGCCACACGTGCTGGTGCGTTTCTACACGGTCGACAACGAGCGGACGGCTCGGTGGTCCTGTGTCTGGGGGCTGTTTTTCATCTGCCTGCTGTACTGGGGCACTGCCGCGTACTCCGCGTTCGGCACGCTGCTGTTCGACCGGAGCGAAGCGCTGTCGTTCCCCTTCACCTCGGAGCAGGGTGATGTCGTGGTCGTTCTCACGGCACAGCTCGCCAACCTTCCGGAGTGGCTCGTCGGTCTCGTCGCCGCCGGAGCGGTCGCAGCGGCGCTGGCGACGGTTTCAGGGCTGTTCATCTCCGGCTCGTCGGCTGCCGCACACGACATCTACACGAACCTCTACAAACCCGAGGCGACCCAGCGCGAGCAGCTCATCGTGGGCCGGCTGACGATACTCGGACTCGGGATCCTGGTCGCGGCGACGGCGATCGCCGACGTCGGCGTCATCGCCTCCCTCGTCGCCGTGGCGTTCGCGATCGCCGGTGTCGTGATGTTCCCCGTGTTCTTCCTCGGGCTCTGGTGGGAGCGCACCACCCGCGAGGGCGCGCTCGCCGGGATGCTTGTCGGACTGGCGATCTCCGTCGTGACCATCGTCAACGACTACGCTGCACAGGTGATCGGTGGCGAGGGTCCTCTCGTGCCAGCACTCAACGCAGTGTTGCCCGCGACGTCGACGGCGCTCATCGGCGTGCCGGTCGTGATGGCCGTCATCGTCGCGATCTCACTGGTCACTGACGATCCGCCAGAAGAGGTCAAGCGTCTGGTTCGCCAGTGTCACAGCCCAGAACCGATGAGCCGGATGGAAAGTGCCGAAGAGGTTGCCACCGACGGTGGCGAGCACACCGACAGAGCGCGAGCCACGTCAGCACGAGGCGCTACCGATGAGGGAGACGATGACCGTTCTCGTTGAAAACGGTCGAAGCGTCTCGGCGCTTCGGTTCCCTGCAACCATCGATGCCGGCACGAGCGGCCCTCACCGGTGGCGCACTCCGTCGGCCTCGACCGGAGCGATTGCCCCGCTCGGAGGCCGATGAGATGGGTTTCCGTGAAGCCCTCGAACACCACGTCAGCGAACACCGCTCCGGCATGCTCGTCGATCTGGTGTTCGCGTGCAGTTGGGTGACGATGGTCACCGTTCTGTTCGGGCTGCTCGATGGTCCACAGTGGGCCTACTACCTGTGTATGCTCGCGGGTGTAGTTGCCTACTACGGGTTTTTCGCGTCCGTGGCGATCGCACGAGACAACGAGACGATCTCGTAGGTGTCCGAAACCCTCGTCGACACGCCCGAGGAAGATATTTGCGATAGTTGATTGGATCCGATGGCGAGGCGATTCGGCGACGGATCACCGATCCGTGATCTGAGAGCTTCGGGAGGCTTCCGTTGCCCACACGAGAGTCACAACGGCGGTGTTCAGATACGGCTGAACAGTGAGGCGCGGTGTGATTTCAGTGATCCATGCGGAAATCCACCCGCCTCAACGGTTGTTTGGACNGCGGTGTTCAGATACGGCTGAACAGTGAGGCGCGGTGTGATTTCAGTGATCCATGCGGAAATCCACCCGCCTCAACGGTTGTTTGGACGGGATCGAGTGAGGTTTTGTTAAGCGAGAAGCAACGCCGCGGCTGTTGATGAAGCAGAGTATTCAGTTGCATCTCGCCGGCCTTTCGCTTTCGAACACTGTCTCGATTCTCGACGTATTCGGCGTTAGTCGCGCTCGATCCACCATCCATAACTGGGTTCACAAGGCGGAGCTACAGCCCGAGTCCGGCAAAACGCCGGATCACGTCGCGGTCGACGAGACCGTGATCCGACTCGACGACGAGCGCTACTGGCTGTACGCCGTGGTTGATCCCGAGTCGAACGAACTGCTNGAGACCGTGATCCGACTCGACGACGAGCGCTACTGGCTGTACGCCGTGGTTGATCCCGAGTCGAACGAACTGCTGCACACGAAGCTTGAACCGACCAGAAACACCGCTCTCGCTCATGGCTTCTTCGCCGAACTCCGTCAGAAGCACCACGTCGATGACGCCACGTTTCTCATCGACGGCGCGACACCGCTACATGAAGCCTGCCGCCGCCACGGCCTCGATTTCCGCTCCGAACGACACGGAAATCGTAACAGCGCCGGACGTGTCTTCTGTGAGGTGAAACGACGTACCGCCTCGTTCTCGAACTGTTTCAGTCATGCCGGCGCAGCAACTGCCGACGAGTGGTTGCGATCGTTCGCCGTCGCATGGAATCTGCTTGTCTGAACACTACCGATGGAGAACACGCGCGTAGCAACACGCCCATGTGCAGATGTGTCATTCTTGAGCGAGACTTCTCCGTGACGATCCATACCACTACCAACACCAAACTGAAAATTCCACCCAGCGAATGGTTACTATGGATTCGAACCGACTCACCGGAATCGGGTTCACTCTTTTCGGCGTATCACCCCTCTACGCTTGCGGATGCACAGCCGTACTGAGGGTGTTCACATGATTCTGGGAGGGACCATGTGGCAGGTGAAACCAGCATCATAGACCGACTGCCCGACCCGATGGATCGATAATCGACACTACCTCCCACGATTCAGTTGAGTTGATTTGCTTGCAACCGAGCGATTTGGGTCAGTTCCTCGATCCGGGCATCGCGAGAGGGGATTTCTTGGGTGGATTCAACAGCAGGCATATGCGTGAGTCGGAACACATTGTTTGCAGTGACGACTTCGATATCCGTGTTCACGCCACTCCACCAGAGGAAGGCGTTTTCTCCGAACGAGCGATCTGCCGTCTCAACGCTTTCGTTGGCCCGCTTTTGGTCTGGAAGATTACCCAACGAACAGGATCCGAGTGCGTCAAGCGTCTCACCCTCACAGGGCCACAGGCGAAGCCTCACAGCCCGTGAATACGGGTCACTAGCACGGTATTCTGCAACGACAGTACCGTTGTCAGCGACTGTCGGCGTCCCAGACTCGGTGAATGTCCACGCTTCACCGATATCTCGAGCCTGAATGGCTCGGGTTGCCATCCCGGTCACGTTCGCCGATGCATTGCCACCTGTGCTGTCGGCTCCGTTTCCACCTGTTATGTTGGAGAGACATCCCGAGACTCCACTCGCGATCAACGGGACGCTTCCAAGCACTCGAAGATAGGTTCGTCTTTCCATCAGTCACTTCGGTCGGTATTGGCTCTCGTGATCATACTCAGGGATCCAGTTACTGAACTCTAATTAGTCCCAGAGTGATACGATTTCGGGGTCGAGTGTCTCTGAGATCTATATACGATCTCCCTGCACTGATCGGTCTGTGGGAGGGGAACGAGAATGCGCGAACTCTGATGTGCTTTCCCACAATATATAAAAAATTTTATGGTCGTATGTTACTGTATAGCTACGGGTCATGGGGATGCTCACCAATCGAAAACAGGTGGATGGAGCCGATCCCGTGTACATCTGCCGTGGCTGCGGTGAAGCGCTCGAGCTGGAGCAGTACATCTGTCCGGAGTGTGGTGGGTATAGCGTTGAACGAGCGCAAGCCGGTCGCTCGGCTGGTCTCGATATACACTCTGGAACGTTAGTTGGACGAGTAGTAATGGGACTCAAGCGGCGGTTGACCATCGACCAGTCGTTTACCGAGAGCAATACTGCGAGAGTGAGGCGATAAGGTGGGCGTTCGAAACCTGGACGGTGCCCACCCTGGTGTACGGATCGGTGTGAGTCGGTAGGCTCATCAGAGCGCTGTGAGAGCACCCGGACATGCCGGAGTGCGAGAACTGTGGTGACTTCGTGACTGAACAGTACGTGCGAGTGTTTGCTCCGCCCGAGATGGCTACCGTGCGGGTGTGCCCGAACTGTCCGGATATGATCCGTGAGAACGGCGGTGTTCGAGAGGCGAAGTCCCAACGGCGCAACTGACACGCACGAGTAGCAGACGGGTGTAGGGACGGAGGGCTGGTGAGGAGTTTCGACGTCTCCGCGACGGTAGTGACAACCGAACCCCGTCCCCCAGCGAAGGCCGACTCACCGTTCCACTGATTACGGGGATCCACCAGGAGACCGTTTCTCATGTCCGTTTTCGAGATCAAAATGTTACCCCATCAACGTGCAAAACTGAGCTGAATCTGCTGGACAGCAAGGTATATTGGCCACCGACAAACAGGGAAATATGATGGATATCGTGTGTTCAGTCGACGAAGCCGTCGAACAAGTCGATACGGGTGACACCATCGGAGTTGGTGGCTTCGTTGCCGTTGGTTTACCAGAGTATCTTCTTGAGGCGCTGGGGACCCGCTACAGTGAAACCGGATCGCCCGGTGATCTCACGCTGTATCATCCCGCCGCTGAAGGTGACCGGCAGGGACGGGGAGTCTCACATCTCACCCATGAGGGGATGCTCGAACGCGTTTTCGGAAGCCACTGGGGATTCGTTCCACAGCTAATGGAACGCATTGCCGCGGGTGACGTTGAGGCATACAATCTCCCATTCGGGGTGATGGACCACCTGCTCCGTGACACAGCCGCCGGAAAACCAGGGACGATCACGAACGTCGGATTGCGGACGTTTGTCGACCCGCGACAGGACGGTGGCAAGGTGAACGACGCCACGACGGAGGACCTTATCGAGGTCATGGAATTCGGCGGCGAGGAGTACCTTTTCTACCGTTCGATTCCGCTCAACGTGGCCCTCGTACGTGGGACAACGGCCGACGAGAATGGGAACATATCGATGGAACGTGAGGCACTCACGGCGAATATGCTCGCGACTGCACAGGCTGCACACAACTCCGGGGGAACGGTCATTGCACAGGTCGAGCGTGTAACCGAAGCGGGGACGCTCCCCCCGCGTGAGGTGGATCTTCCGGGTGTTCTCGTGGATGCAGTCGTTGACGCTCCGTTGTCCCACCACCGCCAGACGTATGGTGAAGACTACAGTGGTGCACTGAGTGGTGAAATTCGAGTCCCCGAGAGCGATAGCGATGGGGATCGGCCAGCACTCACCGAACGGAAGGTCATCGCACGCCGTGCGGCGATGGAGCTGGTTCCGGATGCTGTTGTCAACCTCGGGGTCGGGGTCCCGGAACTGGTCCCGACGGTCGCGACCGAAGGTGGCGTCGGCGATGAGATCACACAAACCGTCGAAGCAGGCCCTATCGGCGGGTCACCGTCGGGTGGTATCAACTTCGGGACGGCTGTCGACCACGACGCACTCGTTACTTCGCCCGAACAGTTCGACTTCTACGATGGGGGTGGGCTGGATATCGGGTTCCTCGGGATGGCACAGATCGATGCCGTTGGCAACGTCAATGTCAGCCGCTTCGGTGCCGACATCCCGGGCTGTGGAGGGTTCATCAACATCACACAGAACGCAGAACAGGTGGTTTTCTGTGGAACGCTCACGACAGGTGACCTCGACGTTGCTGTTGGCGACGGTGAGATAGACATTCGAAGTGAGGGAACGAACCGTAAGTTCGTCGAGCAGGTCGAGCAGGTAACATTCAGTGGCGAGTACGCTGTTGAAATCAACCAGCCGATTACGTACGTCACCGAGCGGGCGGTCTTCGAACTGACCGACTCGGGCCTTGTATTGGTTGAAGTTGCCCCGGGAATCGACATCGAGACGGAGGTGCTTGGAGAGATGGGATTCGATCCAATCATCGCCGATGAGGTTTCAGAGATGCCGCAGGCGCTGTTCGAGGAATCGGCGTTTGCCCTTCGGGGCTACGTCGAGTGAGGGCGTTGCTCTCGATTGAGACGGCCATACAGGGGTAGCGAACGAGCGTCTGAGTCCGGATGCGAGCTCGAATCGTAGAGGATGGCGCGGGCGTAGATAGCGGCTGAATTCGTTCCCTTCTGATGCCCTTGATGGCCATATGAAAATCAGGGGTTCTGGACTGGGGTCAGGAAGGAATTCCTTCTGGACACCGCTCGAATGAAAATCCCACGGCATTTCTGCTCACTCCCTCTGACAATGAAGGCACCAAACTACAGACGAACCCTGTGGGGTTGAGGCGATGAGCGCCGAAACTAAGACCTCCGGCAGCGCGACAACGGATATGGACGTCCCGGCGGGAGATATCGCCCGACAGATCCGTCGGGCATACAATCGACTCGGGTATCCACCGAGCGGGGCCGAAGCTGCCGAGTACGGCCCACACAACCGCTCGACGCTCGATCACCGTCACGACACCGACACCTCGTGGAATGACGTCCTCATTGCCGCGGGCGTTCCCACCGCTCGCGAGGTGATACTCACGGACCTCCGCGCACGCTACGCGGATCGTTACGAGTGGGACGGCGACCGGATCCGTGTCAAGTCCTACGAGATCGAGGACGCAACCGGTATCTCTGCCCAGCGCGTCGGCAGAGTTCTCACGGCGATCGCCGAAGGCGACTGCCCCCAGCCCGACGACCTCACGATCGAGCGGGACCAGACCGCACGCCACTGGATGTGGATCGTTTGCGACGGTGGTGGTGAGAGTGCATGAACGCCGTTAGTCGCATCCACCCTGAGGACGCGGTGACGTTGTCAAGCGGACCGTTGCGGGCGAGTATGCCACTGTTTCCCCTCACGAGATGCGTGATGAACACGCTCAGGCACGCTTTCTGGGTGAGCCAGTGATGATTCGCCCGGTTTCTCTGGAACTGTCGGGTTACAATCGAAAGCTGGTGTCCGAGTCGGCAAGCGGTATCGCACCCTGTTCGACTGCCTGCTCGGCCGACAACCGGTCCTGCATCACGAACACGGTGTTACTTCCTCGGCTCGTGTGGTACACCGAGTTGCGGAGGATGTCTGCGTGGTCGGTGTACTTCTCTCACACTCTTTCCTACCAGTGTTTCAATGCTAATTGGCAACAAGAACTAAGAAATAGGAATCTGTATAGAGACGTGCAGGTGTGTTTGCCTGTGCTACGTGCGGTCAACACGGGAATGCCGTGCGTAGGAGCATACGCGAACCACGGGCCGGGGGTCAAACCGACCGGCCCATTTTCCAGTCAGCCACCCGTTAGGGTCCTCTTCGGAAGCAGGCCGACGCACTCATCGTGGCTTCGATCTCGAGGATTTACTGTGCTGTTCACGGAGCGCAGAGCATACTGACTACTGGGAGGTGAAGGAGATATTTTGTAGACTTCTGTTCCGCGTAGAACCCAGCGTACCTCTCTCGTATCTTCACCTTGTCGCCAGAACTACTTAAAGAGACATAGCGACGTCTCGTCTACGCTTTGCAGAACGTCCTTCTTCAGTCGACTGGGTTGGCGTTTAGCCCACTCGCCGGTTCGGAGTCCAGTGTTGATACCGTGAAGAGCGATGCCGTCCTCGCCGGACTGGCTACTGAGTTCGGTGAGGTCGTGAGGTTCCCATTACTTACCCGTTTGGCGGGCGAAACCGAGTTGTGCCTCCAGCAGAAGACTCCCAGCAACAGCACGAAGACTTTCAAAGTCATCCGCCCATCCCGTGTGATGCGTGCGAGTCTGCTCTCCACTCTCACAGAAGTCACACGATCTCATTCCTCCTCTTGGATCACCTCACGCTCCCTCTCATTGGCTGTGACAACCATCTCAAACAGTTCATCGACGTCTGTGGACTCACTACTGAACACACAGCTGAACTCCTGGATCACCGACCAGCCGGCGGTATCAGTTGTCCCAGCTGTCACCTCGCGCCCCACAACCCGAATCAACCCCTGATCCCGGTGCAGGACGGAGCAGTTGCCGCCCTTGCGTGTCCGGAGCACCAAGTAGAGATTGTTGATCGATTTCACGCAGGCCTTGACGCACAGCAGAAGCTGACGGCTTCCCTTGATACGCCGCAATAGGTGTCATCACCATCTGTATTCGCTGACGGCGGTGGATCGCAAGACGACTCCCTGTGACCGTAGCGATGTAAATGAATCACAAGCAGAGATGACAGCACAGTATCTATCGGAGCAGCCCTTAGCCTACAAAAATGATGGATCGGGCCTGTTGGCGGGCGATCCCGCGCTTACGCGAGGCGGTCGGCGATCGAGAGAAAATCGCGAATGATCTCTCCCTCCTGACGTGAGACGGTCTGTGACAGGGGTGACTCCCGTATTTATGGATTACGGATAATCTGTAATAGGTTTGTTGAACAGGCGACGGTAGATGAGGCTACCTCTCGATGTAGACGATTCGAGCTATCGTGGTATTATTCGAAACCGAACGCTATCGCGTCAGTACGTACGCTGGCGAGTCAGCGACTCCGATTCGGATTAGAATTCTTCCGTATCGGTGAAAAGAATCTCCTCGAAGAGTTCACTACAGCACTCCCAGAGGAGTTTCGGAGGCGACTCTGCTTCGAAGACGACTCCTTCGTGGTGTGGTGTCTCCATCGACGCTGTCTGGTACTGAAAGTGCGCTGCGCCGAGGTTACTGTGATCTTCGTCCTGATGCCAGCCACAGTGAAAATCGAGGTTTGGATCGGCGTAGTCAACCCGAAAGACGTCATGCGGCGGCGTAAGCTTCCAATGGACCCCAAGTCTTGGAGACTCTGGACCGGTTGAGGGAACGACGCGCTGTGGGTCGACCTCGGCAGCCAGGTACCGTTTTTGAATCGCGTCTGGCTCGAACCAGACTGAAATCACCTCGGCTTGGCGGTTCAGGATATCCTTGAGCGTCCGATAGAGGGCTTGATTTTCTGCTCCTGGTTCATTCATGCGGAGGCAGAGCGCGGTTCACCAGGGAAGCGGTCGTAGAGTCGAAGGGCATCTTCGACGAGCCGGCGACGCGTGGCGAGGTGGTCCCACTCACGTGCGGCCTGACGGCGTTCACGCTCGTCTCCGATATCTTCGCTTGCGAGGCTTGCTCGCAGCTGATTGGATGTTTCGGCATCGTATTCGGATTTCCACGCGCGAATCTGCTCGTTCATCTCCTCAAGACTCCGAGCGAGCTCATCTGGCGAGTAGTGCTCGTAGAGTTCGCGCATTTCGATGAGGTACTGACCGACGGGATCGGGCTCGTAAGTGGTTTGTTGACCCTGTGAATCGGCGATCAGATTTCCGTCGTCTGCGAGTTGGCTGAGGTACTTCGTTGCGGTCTCGTGGGCAACTTCTGCTTCTGCAGCGACCCAATTGGCTGTTTGTGGTTCGCTGACCGTGAGCGCGACAGCTTCGACGCGCTCGGCCGCGGACAGGCCTTCGGTCCAGTCGCGGTTCGGATCACCACTCATGTCTCTGCCTACGCACTCCTAATGGAAATAAATTGAGGCGGATCGGATTATATCTACCCATCAGCTTGAAGCCAACGCGTTCGATAGCGTCATTCGATTTAAATCGTACAGTAAAGACGCTCGATGAGGGAGACAATCCATTTCGAATTCCGAGAGTGGTAGTTGCGACTGGTGATTTCAATGCATGGCCCGCATTCTCCGTGTCGTCAAGCAGGATACGATCGTCGGTTACAGAGCCGCCAGACAGAGTCGATGCATCTCGGTCGGTGAGCCATCCGCGCGTTCGGCGACGCTCGTAATTGTTCCCTCGTCGACGCTGGCATCAAGCATATCGAAGCCATTGCGACCAATCAACTCGAGGTCACGAGTCGTCCAGGTCGGTACATCGACCGAGCAGACCCGCCCGGAGAGATCCCCATCAGCGAGAGTGAGATCACCTCTCCCCGACTGCGTGGAAGTGACGAATATGTCAACTCCACGGTCAAACTGGGCCTTGACCGGGTTGGCGACGTACACTTGCAGGTCGTCCAGGATGGCGTGAAAATCGTCGTAGAGGACGGCAACCTCGCCAGCGCGAAAAACGTCCTTCACGACTCGCATCTGGTCTCTGAGTTTGTCACGTACCTGCTCGATTCTCTCCTCGGATGGCGTCAACGTCGGCGGGACAGCACTGCCCTCGGCGATGAGGTTGGCGAACAACTGTCTCGCAACATCGTCCTCCTGACTGATTTCGCTTCCTCGGATCGTGAGAAGTGGTTGATCTGCTGTTGTATGCTTGGCGAGACTCGTCTTCTCGCTATCGGCCGGGTCGACTAAATGGACCGGTGCAGCTGTTCACTTCGTCCACTGGATTGTTTCCTCCAGTTGGTGCTCTTCACGGGGATGAAGTTGTTCTCCGGATAGCGATCTGGGGTGAAGACGTCTTCTGGATTCATAACTCAACCACGACGTTTCTCCACGAAAACAGTTCGTGGTCGTTCAAGTTCACGCACCGACCCACCGAATTTCTTTAGGGTTAGCGTGAGCGTATCGACGGTGACGAACTGATTCATTACGGCGCGTGGAACCCCGATAAGACCCCGGCGACCGGCCCACAGTCAAGATACTCGACTGATGACTGAACGGTTACCGGCGATCGCACGGAATACGTGATCTGGTAGCCTGGTCGGCCCCTCTGCTTCTGCTGCCGCGATCACTCGCCGATCTTGCGCGAAACCTCGAACCGCGATCTGCCACGGCATCACTTGGATCTGGAACCATTGGGTTATTTTAGGCTAGCCTATAGGGATTCGCAGTGGTGTCCATACTTTCTAACGTACCAAATCCATCTGGCTGAGACCAGCGTGCGAGATACAGAGCGTGTAGTCAGCAAAAGGGCCATGAGGGCACCATCTACTCGATTTCTGCTGGTGTAGGGCTATTGCGACAGATCATTCGTCCTGTCGAATAGCAGCTATTTACTGATGAACGGTAATCAAACGTTACGGGGTAGTCACTACACCATCAACAGCAGAAAGAGGGAGTGGACGCTGACCCTTCAAGCGGGGTCGGATCGGGAACATCTTCGACAGCGACGTTGAAGTTCAGCGAAACCGTGCTGCCGCCCACAACGGTAACGATTTTCGTGGTTCCGCCGGCTTCCACATTATACGATCCCGCTGACAGGTTGGTTTCGATCTGACCAGCGTTGTTGGTGGCCCCGTTGAACACCTGCTCGCCCGTGATAGCATCCGTAATGACGACCGTCTCGTTCCCGACACCAGCGCCGTTCTGGTCGGTGATGTCCACGATCAACGACCCTGTACTCGGATCAGAATCCACTACCCCTGCAGCACTCACCCTGAATTCCTCAGCTATGACGAAACTTCCGCTGAGTACCAACGCTGTGCAGGCGAAAACACCTCCCCAGCGAATCCAGTTTGTCATAGCTCAATACATTCACTGATCTCCTCCTCCAATAATGTTTCTAGAAAGATATTTGTGTTTATGATATATAGCTTGAAAACTGCGTTCTGTCCGTGCGATTCTCTCGGACAAATTCTGGACTACTCTCACTCTTTGGCGAACCGTATCCAAATTCGGATACAGTATTGAGCGCGGGCGATTTACAAGATACGCGCCCTGTATCTCGCACGCTGCATCTCTCAACTGTTGGAGGGGACTCGTGCAAAACTACGGATTGCTCCGATAATCCCTATAACAAACTCCCGTCGGAGTCTCCGCGACCTCCCGTCCGAACGGGTTTCATGTCAACTGTCACTACGAGATTTGGATCCGGGTTGTTTTAGGCCGGCCTGAAAATCGACGGTTTTATGCATTTTTAGGTTAGCCTAAGAATATATGCGACAACCAGATACGCGAGCACCCGCACTCCGTGCAACGGTTTCGACTCGTCGTGGAGGTGGAGCACGATGAGCTATCTCGAGCAGGATAACAGCGCCATCCTCTCCCAGCAAGCCGGGCGTGAATCGAACGCGCGGACGTATCCCCGCCATCTCCCGCTGGCTATCCGCGAGGCACAGGGAGTCACCGTAACGGACATGGACGGGAACGAATACTACGATTGTCTTGCCGGGGCGGGGACGCTCGCCCTCGGCCACAATCACCCGCGAATCGTCGAAGCGATGGAGCGCACGCTCGAGACCAGTCGACCGCTCCACACGCTCGACATCTCCACGCCCGCGAAAGAGCGGTTCGTCGACTCGCTGTTCGAGAGCCTGCCCGACGAGTTCAGCGAGCGAGCGAAGGTGCAGTTCTGTAGTCCGGCCGGAACCGACGCCGTCGAAGCGGCTCTCAAACTCGTCAAGACGGCCACCGGGAACCGGAGCATCCTCGGATTCCAGGGCGCCTACCACGGGATGACGAGCGGGGCGCTCTCGCTGATGGGCGACACCGACGCCAAGGAGCCCATTCCGGGACTGATGAACGAGGTCCACCACCTGCCGTTCCCGTACGACTATCGGTGTCCGTTCGGCGTCGGCGGCGAGACCGGTCACCGGATCGGAAGCGACTACGTCGAGAACCTTCTCGACGACGATGAAAGTGGAATCACCGACCCTGCCGGGATGATTCTCGAACCCGTTCAGGGAGAAGGGGGAACGATCCCCTCACCCGATGCGTGGCTCCGAGAGATTCGTCGCATCACGCGCGAGCGCGACATCCCGCTCATCCTAGACGAGATTCAGGCGGGTCTCGGGCGGACCGGCGAGACGTACGCCTTCGAGCACGCCGGCATAATACCCGACGTAGTCACGCTCTCGAAAGCCATCGGCGGCGGGCTCCCGCTCGCCGTCGTCGTCTACGACGAGGAGCTCGACGTCTGGGAGCCGGGCGCGCACGCAGGAACGTTCCGCGGAAACCAGCTCGCGATGGCGGCCGGAGAAGCGACCATCGACTACGTACTCGAGAACGATCTCGACGCCCACGCTGCCAACGCGGGTGCACGTCTCCGAGAGCATCTCGAATCGACGGCCGAGCAGTTCGGTTCGATAGGAGACGTCCGTGGTCGCGGGCTGATGCTGGGCGTCGAGTTCGTCGACACCGACGCCGACTGGCAGGGTCCGGGTCCGCACGCTCCGGACGGCGATTTCGCGGCGGCAGTTCAGGCCGAGTGTTTCGACCGCGGACTTATCGTCGAACTCGGTGGCCGCGAGAGCGCGACCGCCCGGTTCCTCCCGCCACTGATCGTCTCCGTGTCCCAGATCGACGAGATCGCCGCCATCTTCGAGGAGGCCGTCGCCGCCGTCACCAAGACCGACGCGGAACCAGCCGAGGTGGCCGCATGAGCGGGGACGAACTGTTCCTCGGCTCCGAGACAGGTACTACCGCGTACCGGGAGGCCATGGAGCGGGCGACCGACGCCGTCGTGAGTAGCTTCGACAGCACCGATAACCCCTACTCCGGGCGGTCGCCAGAAGCGCTCTCCGGGGCATTCGAAGACCCCGTCATTCCCGAAACCGGGACGGGTCTCGAGGCCGCTATCGACGAGGCCGCCACGAGGATTCTCGCACATTCCGTCGCGACCTCGAACCCGCGGTGTGCGGCTCACCTCCAGTGTCCGCCCATGATTCCGGGGCTCGCTGCGGAGGCGATGCTCACTGCGGCGAATCAGTCGCTCGACTCCTTCGATCAGGCGCCCGCCGCGACCGTCCTCGAAGGAGAGGTCGTAGATGCCCTTTGCGGACTGTTCGATCTTCCAGACGTCTCGGACGGCGTCTTCACAAGCGGCGGGACGCAGTCGAACTTCCAGGCCCTCCTGTTGGCCCGCGACCGTTACTGTCATCGACAGTTCGGCCGCGACGTGCAGTCGGGCGGACTTCCACCAGAAGCCGAATCGCTTCGCGTTCTCTGTTCGGAGGAAGCCCACTTCACGGGTAAGCAGGCGGCCCATCACCTCGGACTCGGCGAAGACGCGGTCGTCACTGTCCCCATCGACGAGGACCGCCGGATGGATACGGACGCGCTCGACGCGATACTCGCCGAACTCGACACCGGTGACGCGAACCCCTTCGCGCTCGTCGGGACTGCCGGGACCACCGACTTCGGCAGCATCGATCCGCTAACCGAACTCGCTGACCGGGCGGCTGAGTACGACCTTTGGTACCACGTCGATGCCGCATACGGCGGTGCCCTCGCTCTGACTGGCCACGCCGACCTGCTCGACGGCATCGAGCGCGCCGATTCTGTTGCCGTGGACTTCCACAAACTGTTCTACCAGCCCATCAGCTGCGGCGCGTTCCTGCTGGGCGACGGGGATGATTTCGGGTGGATGGCGCGCAATGCTGCCTACCTCAATCCGGAGGAGCACGACGAAACCGGCGTTCCGAACCTCGTCGCGAAGTCCGTCCAGACGACGCGTCGGTTCGACGCGCTGAAACCCTACGTCGCGTTCCGTGCAATCGGTCGCGAGGGAATGGCAGCTCTCGTCGAGGAGACCCTGAATTTGGCCCGAGACGCTGCATCGCTCATCGAGGAGGCGACCGATTTCGAACTGTTGCACGAGCCGACGTTGAACGCGGTCGTCTTCCGCTATCGCCCGCGCGAAGCGATGTCCGACGCCGCTGTGAGCCGGTTGAACGCGAACGTTCGAGAACAGTTGCTCCACGACGGTCGGGCCGTCGTCGCCAGGACGGAGGTCACGGGCGTGACCAGTCTGAAGTTCACGCTGCTGAATCCGACCGCGACGCTGGACGACGTCGCCGAGATGTTAGACGTCATCAGGGACTGCGGCGCGGCGGTCGTCCGAGACGAGGAGGTGGTCGCATGACACTGTCGTTCGACGGTCGTGCGGACCGGGACGTCGATCCCGCCGAACGGGCCGACGACGCCGCGATACACGCGTTCCTCAACTGTTACCTCCGCGAGACTGGCGACTATACGGTCTCCGACGAGTCCGTTGCAGACGTCGCGCCCGGTCCCGAGGGCCTGCTTCGGACTCGGCTTCTCGAACAGCGGATCGACGTACTGGCACCCCTCGAGTACCGGTCGCCGACCGAGCGCCATCTGTTCGACATGCCCGTTCGGTATCGTCTCCCCGATGGGACCGTCTGCCGGGCCGACGCCGCGACCCTCGCATCACTCGTAGTGAAAGACCTCTCGCTGGACCGACCAGACGGCTCCGCTCCGGACGAGCTCTTAGAGCGAGTCCTCCGGAGCAAGCGAAACGTCGAGACCTTCGTCCGAGCACGTGAGGGTGACGACGCGCGACTCTACGGCGAGCGGCTGTCGTTCCGCGACACCGAGCAGGCGCTCGTCTTCGGGCATCACCGTCATCCGACGCCCAAGAGTCGTCAGGGCATCGCTACCCGGAACCAAGACACGTTCGCGCCCGAGCTTCGCGGGTCGTTCCCGCTTCACTACTTCCGTGCCGATCCCGACCTCATCACGTCGGACTCGGCGCTCGATCGGTGCGCCACGACCTGGGTGAAAGATGCCCTCCGCGACGACGACAGCGTGCCCACGTCGTTTGTCGAGGAACACGTCGACAGCGGAGACGCCTTGTTGCCGGTCCACCCCTGGCAGGCGGAGTACCTCCTCGACCAGTCACGCGTCCAGCGGCACCTCGGAGACGGAATCGAGCACCTGGGTGCCGTCGGGCAGGAGTTCTATCCGACGACCTCGGTCCGGACTCTCTACGCTCCCGACGCCCCGTTCATGGTGAAATCGTCGTTGCACGTGAAGATCACCAACTCCGTGCGGACGAACAAACGCCCGGAGCTCGACCGAGGCGTGGCCGTCGCGGAACTTCTCGACACCGCGTTCGGCGACGAACTCGCCGATGGGTTCCCGAACTTCGATATCGTTCGCGACCCCGCCTTCCTCGCGCTCGACATCGGCGACGAACGCGAGTCCGGACTGGAGACGGTTCTCCGGGCCAATCCCTTCCACGGCGATCTGGCAGAGCGTTCTACACCCCTGGTATCGCTCTGTCAGGACGCTATTGTGGGTCGATCTCGTCTCGGTCGTCTCGTCACGACCATCGCCGAACGCGATGGACGTGATACCGAAGCGGTCAGCGAAGAGTGGTTCCGCCGGTATTTGGAAATCGCTATTCGCCCGGTGCTGTGGCTCTATCTCGATCAGGGCGTCGGTGTGGAGGCGCACCAACAGAACTCCGTACTCACGCTCGACGAGGCCGGCTACCCGAGCGAGTTCCGCTATCGCGACAACCAGGGGTTCTACTTCCCCGAATCGCAGTATCCCGAGGTCGACGCCTACCTCCCAGGCGTCGGCGAGCGCGCCGATACCGTCTGTGCCGATTCCATCGCCGACGAGCGGCTCCGCTACTACGTTGTCCTGAACAACGCACTCGACGTCGTCAACGCCTTCGGAAGCGCCGGGCTCGTCGACGAGCGGCAGCTGTTGGCGCTCCTCCGCGACGAACTCGAACGGGCTCGCGACCGCTACGACCGTCCCTCGTCGGACTTTCTCGCCCCGCTGCTGGAGTCGCCGACCGTCCCCTGTAAAGCCAACTTACTGACGCGCTTCCGGGGACTGGACGAACTGGAGAACGACCTTGAGAACCAGTCCGTCTACACGGACGTGAAGAACCCCCTCGTCACCGAACTCGATTCATGACCGGACCCGACGCAACCATCGCGACTGATTACGACTACCAGACCTACGACCCGACGATCGAGAAGACCATCTCGCTCCGGCAGGCGACGTTCGACCGCGACCTCGGTCGGCTCCACGCCTGGCTGGCGAGCGACCACGTGAAACCGTACTGGGAGCTCGATCTGCCGTTGCCGGCGTTCTGCGACCGCCTCACCGGGAAACTCGCGGATGGTCATCTGACGCCCTACATCGGGTGTTTGGACCACGTTCCGATGAGCTACTGGGAGTGCTACTGGGCGGCCGAGGACGACGTCGCGAACCACTACGACGCCGAGCCGACCGACCAGGGCGTCCACCTGCTCATTGGCCCCGAGGAGTATCTGGGACAAGGCTACGCGGTACCCCTGATGCGAGCCGTAGTCGGGATACAGTTCCGCCACCCCGAGACCGACTGCGTCGTCGCGGAACCGGACGCTCGCAACGAGCGCGTCATCCACGTCTTCGAGCAGTGCGGGTTCGAACCGCGACGGGAGTTCCGCTTCGACGAGGCCGAGAAAGACGCCGTACTGATGGTCTGCGAGCGAGAGCGGTTCGAGACCGATGTACTCGTTGACGCGACCGCTGCGCCCCGAACGGGGGCGGACGACCGCAGCGAGGTGAGTCCCGATGACTGATTCGGACCTCGTACACGATGTCGTCGGCGTCGGACTGGGACCATTCAATCTCGGTCTCGCAGCCCTGTTGGACGGCGTCGAGGAATCCGTTGATGCCGCGTTACTCGAACGAGAGCCCGAGTTCAACTGGCACGAAGGAATGCTGCTCGAGGGAACGACCCTCGAGGTGCCGTTCCTTGCCGACCTCGTGTCGCTCGCGGACCCGACGAACCCACACAGCTATCTCAACTACCTGCGGGAAACGGGGCGCATCTACGAGTTTTACTTTTACGAGACGTTCCAGACGCTCCGTCGCGAGTACAACGACTACCTGCAGTGGGTCTGCGAGAACGTTGACAGCTGTCGGTTCAGTCGCGAGGTGACCGAACTCCGGTGGGACGAGGAGCGCGATCACTACGTCGTCACGGCCCGCCATCCTGAGACCGGCGACCGGTTCGAGTACCGCGGCGAAAACGTCGCGCTCGGGATCGGATCGCGGCCTCAGATTCCGGAATCGCTCCAGGGCCATCCGGACGAGGACGTCTTCCACACGGCACGCTACCGCGACAACCGCGAGCGTGTACTGAATGCCGAGTCGGTCACCGTCGTAGGATCAGGCCAGAGCGCCGCCGAAGTCTTCCAGGACCTGCTGGAACGACAGCCAGAGGGACGGTATCGACTGGACTGGTTGACGCGCTCGGACGGCTTCTTTCCGATGGAATACTCCAAGCTTGGGCTGCAACACTTCACGCCCGAGTACGAGCAGTACGTCTACGACCTTCCTCAAGGAGTGAAAGACGACCTCATTCCGAACCAGGAGCTGCTCTACAAGGGCGTCGACCCGGAAACGAGCGCGGAAATCTACGACCTCCTCTATCGGCGCTCGATCGGCGACTGTGATCCCGACGTCGGTCTCTTCGCGATGACCGAGGTGCGGGACATCGCCGACACGGGTGAGGCATACGCCCTCGACTGCCACCAGTGGCAGGCTGAGGAGTCGTTCGTCCACGAAAGCGAGGTCGTCGTCCTCGGGACCGGATACGAGCGCCCGATTCCGGGCTTCCTCGAACCGCTCAAGGAAGCGATCAACTGGGACGACAAGGGCCGATTCGAGGTGACGCCGAACCATCACCTCGACATCGACGTGACGGGCGACGTGTTCCTCCAGAACGCCGAACTCCACACCCACGGGGTCGGTGTTCCCGACCTCGGGCTCGGTTGCTATCGGAACACGAAGTTCGTCAATCGCCTCGTCGGCCGGGAAGCCTACCCCGAAGACAACGACACAGTCTATCAGGACTTCGCAGTGGAGCAGTTCGTCGAACGCGCACCGTCCGCCTCCCGGCAGCCCGGGAGCGAAGCAACTCCCACCAACGACAATTAACGATGGATCCGAACGACACGATACGACGGCACGCACTGGACAGCGAAACGTGGGAGACGGTCGAATCCCGGCTCCTCACGAAGATGCTCGAAGAGTTCACGTACGAAGAGATTATCGCACCTCGAAAGGTCAATGTCGACGACGAGCCTGCTACCTACCGCTTCGACCTCGGCGAGGCATCGTACCGATTCGAAGCGACGGAGCGGTTGATGGACGGCCTCCACGTCTACGGCGACACCGTCGAACGTCGCGACGGGAGCGACGACTGGACCGCGTTCACGGATCCGCTCGGACTCGTTCACGATCTCGGCGAAACCACTGATCTCGACGGTCTGACTGAGGGGAACCTCGTTCGCGAGTACAAGCGAACGCTTCTCGCCGACGCCCACATCGAGGCACGCAAGCGAAACCGCGACGACGTCAATCTACTCGACTTTGACTATGCCGAACTCGAGGGCGAGATGGAGGGTCACCCCTGGATCACGTACAACAAAGGTCGTCTCGGCTGGGGGTACGACGACTACCAACAGTTCGCACCCGAGCGGAAAACCCCCGTGACGCTCTCATGGGTCGCCATCTACAAGGAAAAGGCGACCTTCGTCGCTACGGAAAACGTCGATCACGACTCGCTCGTCCGGCGCGAACTCGGTTCCCGTTACGAGGAGTTCCGCGACCGGCTGGCCGCACGGGGCCTCGACCCGGACGCCTACTACTTCCTGCCGGTGCACGACTGGCAGTGGGAGAACAGTATCGTCCCGCTGTTCCCCGATCACATCGCGGCCGAGGACATCGTGCCACTCGGTGAAGGACCGGACGAGTACCTGCCACAGCAGTCGGTACGTACCTTCGTCAACGTCGACAACGAGGAGAAACACCACGTCAAAGTCCCAATGCGGATCCTCAATACCCTGGTCTGGCGCGGTCTCCCCGGGGAGCGGACTGAACTCGCTCCCACCGTCACCGAGTACGTCAAGGGTATTTACGAGGAAGACGAGTTCCTGCAAGAGCAGGGGCTCGTCCTCCCGGGTGAGATCGCGGGCGTCAACTACGACCACTCAGATTTCACCGACATCGAGGGCTCGCCCTACCAGTACCACGAACTGCTCGGCGCTGTCTGGCGAGAGTCGATCTACACGTTCCTGGACGATGACGAAGAAGCCATCACGCTCTCCGCGCTGATGCACGTCGACGGCGAGGGCGAACCCTACGTCTCGCAACTCGTCGCGGAGTCGGGACTCACGCTCGACGAGTGGCTTGCGGAGTTCTTCGAGACTGTGCTTCCGCCGCTCTTGCACTTCCTCTATCGCTACGGTACGGTCTTCTCCCCGCACGGACAGAACACGATCCTGGTCGTTGAAGACGCGGTTCCATCCCGCCTCGCGGTCAAGGACTTCGCCGACGACGTGAACGTGAGCGACCGGCCGCTTCCCGAACTGGACGCGCTCGCAGATGAGATGCACGACGTTCTCCGAAAGGAGCCCCCCGAGGGACTCTGTCAGTTCATCTTCTGTGGACTGTTCGTCTGTGTGCTCCGATACGTCGCGGACCTCCTCGTGGAACACGAGGAGTACTCCGAAGATCAGTTCTGGACCCACGCGCGGGAGACGATACTTGACTACCAGTCGCAGTTCCCCGAACTGGAAGAACGGTTCGAGCTCTTCGACCTGCTTCAGCCCGAGTTCACGAAGCTCAGCCTCAACCGGAACCGAATCTTCGACTACGGCTACGACGACGCGCCCGGTCGTCCCCACGCCACCGAGCACGGCACGGTGACGAACCCCCTCTATGAGGTCGCAGCCGACACGCCGGAGCACGCGAAACGGTCGAGCCGCGCTGACGACTAGGAAATGAGTAGCGCGCTAACACGGCGGCTCAAGACAGCATTCATCGCCGACGAGGAGCCACCGCTGTGGACGCGTGCCTTCCTGCTCGGTTGCGGGACACAGTTTCTCGCCTGCAGCGGCTACGCGGCGATCCATCCGACGTTTGCGGTGTATATGGAAACGGTCACCCAAAGCGAGTCGCTCATCGGCCTCGCGTTCGGCACGTTCACCTTTGCAGCCACGGCCGATAGCCGGGTGGCTGCTTGACCGCTTCGGCCGGCGCGGCGTCCAGGCGATAGCTGCTGTCGCGTTCGTGGCTACGACCCTCTCGTTCACGTGGGTGACCGCTATCTGGGTCGCGATCGGCCTTCGCATACTGCACGGACTGACCTGGGATGCCAGCAACACCGTGATGCCGACGATCGCCGCAGACGTGGTTACCGGACGCCCGTCAATCGGAGGGATTCGCGTACTTCGATGTGGTTCCGAACGTCGCGCTCGTGGTGCTACCACCAGCCGGGCTCTGGGTAGCGCATCGTTACGGGTTCGCCGTGCAGTTTGCCGGCGCAGCCCTGGTCACGTTCGCGGGCATTCCGGTTGGCGCAATCGACGCGTTGGTGCCACTCTACGCACCAACCGTCGGACTCGACAACGCCGGCTTCCTTTTCACGGTCATGGGCGGGGCGATCGCCTTCGCACGCACGGTTCGTGGACGACTCTCAGGATCGATACCGACCTTGCTTTCGGCGTCGTTCGTCTGTCGAGCTGCCGGACTGGCACTATTTGCCCTCGCCAGGCGACGTTTCTCGTCGACGGTGCAACACCGCTACACGAAGCCTGCCGCCGCCACGGCCTCGATTTCCGCGACGAACAGCATGGAAATCGTAGCGGCGTCGAACGTGTCTTCCGCGAGGGAAAACGACGCACCGCCTCGTTCTCGAACTGTTTCAGTCATGCCGATCCAGCAACTGCCGACGAGTGGTTGCGATCGTTCGCCGTCGCATGGAACCAGCTTATCTGAACACTATCGAAGTAGGGTCCGGTAGCGTTTTGAGCGCGCTGGCTCTCGGTTCACCCATGACCGACGCCGCGCCGATCACCGACCGTATCGACGATCCCGAGAGCGCCCGCGAGTCGGGCCGCCAGAAGATCGACTGGGCACGCGAGCACATGCCGATCATGCGCGCGCTTCGTGAGGAATTCGAGGCCGAACAACCTCTCGCGGGCGAGCGGATCGGGATGGCGATGCACGTCGAGGCCACTACTGCTGTGCTCACCGAGACGCTCGCCGCCGCCGGCGCGGAGATCGCGATCACAGGCTGTAACCCGCTTTCGACCCACGACGACGTGAGTCGGGCGCTCGACGCCCACGAATCGATCACTTCCTACGCCGAGCGCGGCGTCGACGACGACGCCTACTACGCCGCGATCGAGGCCGTGATCGGCCACGAGCCCACGATTACTGTGGACGACGGGATGGACATGGTCGCCGCGATCCACGACGACTATCCCGAACTCATCGACTCCATCGTGGGTGGGTGCGAGGAGACGACGACGGGCGTCCACCGCCTCCGCGCGATGGACGACGACGGCGCGCTGGAGTACCCCGTGTTCGCGGTGAACGACACGCCGATGAAACGGCTGTTCGACAACGTTCACGGCACGGGTGAGTCCGCGCTGTCGGCGATCGCGATGACCACCAACCTCTCGTTTGCGGGGAAAACGATCGTCGTCGCAGGGTATGGTTACTGTGGCCAGGGTGTCGCGAAGAAGGCCGCCGGCCAGAACGCCCATGTCGTCGTTTGCGAGGTCGATCCCCGGCGCGCGTTGGAGGCTCACATGGAGGGGTACGAGGTCCTTCCCATGAGCGAAGCCGCGGCGAAAGGCGACGTGTTCGTCACCACGACCGGCAACCGCGACGTCATCACCGCCGAGCACTTCGAGCGGATGGGCGACGGCGCGCTGCTCGCGAACGCGGGCCACTTCGACGTCGAGATCGACCTCGACGGGCTCTCGGATCTCGCGGCGAGCACCCGTGAGGTGCGGCCCGGGGTTCAGGAGTACGAACTCGACGACGGCACGCGGCTGAACGTGCTCGCCGAGGGCCGACTCGTCAACCTCGCCGCGCCGGTCGCGCTCGGCCACCCGGTCGAGGTGATGGACCAGAGCTTCGGCGTCCAGGCAGTCTGTGTGCGCGAACTCAGCGGGGCAGCGTACGAGCCGGGCGTCCACGACGTTCCCGACGATCTCGACCGTGAGGTCGCCGAGATCAAACTCGACGCCGAGGGGCTCGCGATCGACGAACTCTCCGACGAACAGACGGAGTACATGGGAAGCTGGGATCACGGAACGTGAGCAACGCCAAGGGCGATCGTCGGGAGCGCGAACTCGTCAACGAGCTCGACGATGCCGGGTTCGCGGTGATGCGCGCGCCGGCGAGCGGCAGTGCGACCGACCGCGAGCTCCCCGACGTGCTCGCCGGTAACGACGGTGATTTTTTCGCGATCGAGGCGAAATCCTCCGCGGGCGACCCGATCTATCTCACCGGCGAGGAGGTCGAAGCGCTGGTCTACTTCGCCCAAAACTTCGGCGCGAAACCCCGTATCGGAGTACGGTTCGACCGCGAAGCGTGGTACTTCTTCCATCCGGGCGACTGCTACGTCACCGACGGTGGCAACTACCGCGTCAAAAAGGAGACCGCGCTCGAAGAGGGCACCGACTTCGACGAACTCACCGGCCAGTCGACCCGCACGCAGCTGGACCAATACGACGTCTAAGCAGGATGTGCCGGGGGAGCCGGCGGTGGCGCAAGGCTGCCACGACCCCGATCTGGCGTTCGTCACGCGGATGTCTGACGCAGATTTAAGTATCAACCGATCGTCGATCTATCCGGGCGCGCCGACGGCCTCGAATCCCCCCATCCTCCCACTCGCGCGCCCGGCGACGGTTCCCGCTGCGACGCCCTCCCCTCCTCGTGCTCTTTCGACGCTGTCTTCGATCGACTGACTCGCTAGGCCTCGCCTGTGTCCCCGCGGAGCCGGTCGCGGACGACGCTCACGGCGTCCGGTTCGGCGACGACCGCGAGCTGGTCGCCGGCCTCGATCGCGGTTCGCGGCAACGGGATATCCATCGCTTCGCCCGCCCGACCGTGGGCGTAGATCCGCACACCCTCCGGGACGTCGAGACTGACGACGCGTTCGTCGATCGCCGGTGATCCCTCGGGAACGGTGAGCGTGGTCGCCGCGAGCTTCTCGGTGATGTCGGCGAGGACGTTGAAATCGCCCCCGAGGAGTGCGGTCTTTGCCCCTGCGGCTCCCAACTGCTCTGGGTAGACGATCTCGTCGACGCCCTCGCTGTACTGCTGGTAGACCGCCTCGCTGAACTCCTCGCTGATCCGTAACACCGTGCGACAGCCGCGCTCGTTCGCGGCCGTACACACCGTGAAGTTGGTCTCGGGATCGCCCGTGAGTCCGCCGACCGCATCGGCAGTGTCGAGGTCAGCCTCGGCGAGGACATCGTCGGTCGCGCCGTCGCCCTCGATGACCGCAAAGCCCGCCTCGCGGGCGCGTTCGACCTTCGCCGGATCGTTGTCGATCACGAGAACGTCGTGGCCCTCTTCGGCGAGGATCTGTGCGGTCCGAATCCCGACGCGACCGTACCCGACGATCACACATCTCATGCGGCCCGGTACGCCACCCGGGATTAAAAACACTAACCCCCTGCCGAGGATCGCTCGCACCGATCGTCGTCTCATGGGGCGGTCGTCATCCCTCGAATTTTTGCCGCTGCTCGTCGATGTCGTGATATGGAGATCGAACCGTTCACGCTCGAACGCTGGTTCGACGAGCACGAACACGACGCCGACATCATGCTCGCCGAAAGCGGTATCCGGAGCCTCGATTCCTCGCGGTTCGACACCGATCCCGGCGAGCTCGGCTACGTGATCCCGACCGATGGCGACCCCGAGTTCCGGGCACAGGTCGCCGACCGCTACGACCGCTCGGCCGACGACCTCCTCTTTACCTGTGGCACGCAGGAGGCCAATCTGCTCGCTGTCCTCGCGACGCTCGACCCTGACGATCACGCGGTGGTCGTGACCCCGACCTACCAGTCCCTCTACGCGCTTCCCGAGGCGATCGCGGATGTCACTCGCGTCGAACTCACGCCGCCGGACTGGCGCCTTGACGTGGATGCGGTCGCCGACGCGATCGAACCCGACACACGACTCGTGGTCTGCAACAACCCGAACAACCCCACCGGACGATACCACTCGGGCGAGCGGATCGAGGCGCTCTACGATCTCGCGGCCGACAACGACGCCTACCTCCTCTGTGACGAAGTGTACCGGCTGCTCGCCGACGATCCCCTTCCTCCTGTCGCGAGTCTCGGTGAGTGGGGGATCAGTACGACGAGTCTCACCAAGGCCTACGGCCTCGCCGGCCTCCGGTTCGGCTGGCTGTGTGGCCCGCCCGAGATCGCCGATGCGGCGCGACGCTGGAAGGATTACACCACGATCTCGCCTTCGATCTTCGGCCAGCATATCGCGCGCCAGGCCCTCGGCGAGCAGGAGAAGACGATCCTCGACGAGAACCGCAAGCACGCCCGCCGGAACCACGAGGTCGTCCGGGAGTTCGTCGACGAACACGGTCTCGACTGGCACGACCCCGTCGGCGTCAACGGGTTTCCGACGGTTCCATCGGGGTTCACGGACGCCCGCGAGTTCTGCCGGACGGTGGTCGAAGAAGAGAGCGTGGTGCTCGCACCGGGCGACGTCTTCGGGTTCGACGACCGGTTTCGGATCGGGTTCGGGCTCCCGGCCGACGAGCTCGACGAGGGGCTCGAACGGGTCGGTCGGGTGATCGAAGCACACACGACCGAGTAGCGGCCATCGGGGAACGACAGGGCTGCTTCCAAACCGTTTATACTGCCGGGTTAGCAATCACGGCTATGGCCAGAGAGCAGACGCAGGTGCGCGACCTCGGCGAGGGTAGCTACGTGATGATCGACGACGCGCCGTGCAAGATCACGGCGTACAGCACGGCGAAACCGGGCAAGCACGGCAGCGCGAAGGCCCGTGTCGAGGGCACGGGCGTCTTCGACGGGAACAAGCGCAACTTCACCCAACCCGTCGACGCGAAGGTCTGGGTCCCGATCATCCACCGAAAGCAGGGCCAGGTCGTGAGTGTCGAGTCCGACGACGTCTCCCAGGTGATGGCGCTCGACACCTACGAGACGTTCACGATCAAGACCGGCGACGCCGACCTCGCGCCCGACGACGAGATCGAGTATCTCGAGATGGACGAGCAGCGAAAGATCGTCTGAGGACTGCGGTGTTCCCCGACGCGAGCGCCGAACGGGACGACGCCGACTACGTCCTCGTCGGCGCGCCGCTCGACCGCTCGACCACGTTTCAGCCCGGCGCACGCTTCGGTCCCCGCCGGGTGCGCCAGTTCGCGAAAACGTTCGACGACTACGATCGACGAACTGATCGCCGCTTTTCGGCCCTCGGCGTCCACGACGCCGGCGATCTCGACACGTTCACGGACGTCACGGAGTATCTCGACTTCCTCATGGGGTTGCTCGGCGACGCTGCCGACGACGGAGCCATCCCGCTGCTCGTGGGTGGCGAACACACGGTGAGCGTCGCGGGCGTGCGCGCGACCGAGCCCGACGTGTTCGTCTGTCTCGATGCCCACCTCGATCTCCGGGAGTCGTACGCGGGCGACGAGTACAGCCATGCCACCGTCACGCGTCACGTGCTCGATATCGCCGATCGAGCCGTCGTCCTCGGCGCGCGCGCCGGCAGCGAAGCCGAGTGGGAGCGCGCCGACCGCGACGACGTCACGGTGGTCCCGCCCGGCGACGTGGCCGACTGGGAGCCGGATTTCGACGACGGGACTTCGGTCTACTGTAGCGTCGACATCGACGCCGCCGATCCCGGATTCGCACCGGGGACCGGCACGATGGAACCGTTCGGGCTCGAACCGCGCGAGCTCCGATCCGTCGTCCGATCGGTCGCGCCGTCGACCGTGGGGTTCGATCTCGTCGAGGTGAACGACCGCGACGACGGCCAGGCGGCCGCGCTCGGAGCGAAACTCCTCCGGGAGTTCGTCTACACCCACGCTCACGCCCGAACCGACGACTGACGGTCCCGACACGGTCTCGAACGGTCCACGGCAATTTTCACTTTCACTCCCCGAATCGAGCCCGGGAACAGCGGTGCGATCGCCCGTCCCGTGACGTGCCGGCCCACAGTATATCCTCGTGCTCCTCGTAGCGGGTGTACCGTGTCCGGTCAGAGAATCGTCGTCGCTCGGTGTGACGGCTCGCTGTCGGAACGCCGATCATGAACGAGCGACTCGCCGCCGCAGCCGCGACTGTCCGCCGGATCGTTCGTCACGTGACCGGGAACTACGTGCCCTTTCTCGCGGGGAGCCTCGCATACCACGTGTTCGTCGCGCTGGTTCCCGTCTCCTTGCTCTCGCTCGTCGTGGTTTCGGCGGTCGGCGGCGAGGCCGGCGTCGACTATCTCGTCGAACTGACACAGCCGTATCTCACGCCGCGGGCGCGGGCGCTGCTCGCGAACGCCATCACGGGCGCGGCGGATCGAACAGGACTGGTGGTGTTGGGTGCTGGTGCGCTGGTCTGGAGCCTGTTCAGGATCTTCCGCGGGCTCGACATCGCCTTCGCGACGATCTACGACGCTCCGACTCACGACTCGCTCGGGCGACAGTTCGGCGACGGCGTCGTGGCCGTGCTCGCGGTGACTGGTGGCCTCGCAGCGTCGGTGGTCGTCGGGGCGATTGTCGCGGTAGTGCCGCTGGGGCCGCTCGCCCGGCTCGCCAACCCGCTGCTGTTCGTGGTCGTGCTGGCGGTCGTGTTCTTCCCGCTGTACTACGTGTTTCCGAACGTCGAAGTGACGCCCCGCGACGTGCTCCCTGGCACGGTGGTGGCCGCGATCGGCTGGGCACTCTTTCACGTCATCTTTCAGCTCTACGCCACCTACGCGATCACGCAGGAGGCCTACGAGGTGCTCGGTGTGGTGCTCTCGGTGCTGATCTGGGTGTACGCGAGCATGTTCATCCTCCTCACCGGAGCGGCCGTGAACGCCGTTCTCGGGGGCCACGGCTGAGTCGTTCGACGTCATCGACCCGGGGACGCCGACGACGAGAACGATCCCACTGGGCCGCTGTCCGGGTGCTTTTCACGGTCGCTCCCGTGGACCCCCGCATGCAGTTCTGCGACGAGTGCGGATCGATGATGCACGCAGACGGCGACGAGATGGTGTGCGCCGACTGTGGCGAGCGCGTCCCGAAGGACGGCGAGCGCGCAGCGGCGTTCGTGAGCACCGAATCCCAGACCACCGACGACGTGATCGAAACCAGCGAGGACGCCGCCGACGAGGGCAAACCCACCGCCGAGGTCGAGTGCGACGACTGTGGCAACGATCGTGCGTGGTACACCATCAAGCAGACCGGCTCGGCCGACGAGCCGCCGACGCGATTCTTCAAATGTACCGAGTGCGGTCATCGCTGGCGTGGGTACAGCTAAGAACCGTTCGCCGTCACGAACCGACTACAGTCCGAGTTTCCCAGCGAGATCGTCGTCGAGATCGCCGCCGATGGCGAACAGATCGCGCATCTCGTCGTCCGTGAGTTCGAAGTCGAACACGTCGGCGTTCGCCCGGACGTGCTCGGGGTTCGATGACATCGGGATCGGCGACACCAGCGGCTGTTGGAGCAGCCACCGGATCGCGACCTGGGCGGCCGTCTTGTCGTGGTCGTCGGCGATCCCCGTGACCACCTCGTTGTCGAGGCAATCGCCGACCCCGAGCGGGCTGTAGGCGGTGAGCATCACGTCCTCGTCGAGACAGAGCGAGAGCAGGTCGTCCCGGCGCTCGTGGACGTTGTACTCGACCTGGTTCGTGAGGATCGGCGCATCGGAGTGCTCGATCGCCGCGCGCGTCTCTTCGACCGAGAAGTTCGAGACACCGATGTTCTCCACCGTTCCCTCCTCGACGAGTTCGTTCATCGCGTCAAGGGTCTCCTCGTGAGCCACCTCCTGATCGGGCGAGTGGATCAGGAGGAGATCGACGTACTCGGTGTCGAGGCGGTCGAGGCTGTCGCGGGTCGACTCGATCACCGCGTCGTGGGCGCGATTCTCGCCCAACAGCTTCGTGGTGACGAACACCTCCTCGCGGTCGATTCCGGAATCACCCATCGCGTCGCCGACCGCCGATTCGCTCTCGTACATCTGTGCGGTGTCGACGTGGCGATAGCCCGCGTCGAGCGCGGCCGAGACGGCCCGATACCGCTCGTCGTCGGTGTCCATTCCCGACGTGCCGAAGCCGAGTGCGGGGACCGTCGTGCCATCCACGGTGATCTGTTGCATCCCGAGAGACGTGTTTGCGGCCAGGCTTCAAGATTCGGTTGCCGGCGATGGCTGGTGTGCCCGCCTCGCGACTCCCGACAGGGATCCAATTCTCGGTGAAACGGTCGCGAACGACCGGCGTGACGCCGACCGAAAGCCTTTGTCCGCCACAGCACGGATCTCGTTCGTGAACGAGCCACGCCGCGTCGAGGTCCATCCCGGCTGTGAGGCGGTCGTGGCGTTCGATCCCGACCTCACCTTCGAGTGCGTCGACTCGTGTACGTGGTGCTGTGGCCACGGCGTGTTGCTCTACGATCACGATCTCCTCGGCCTCGCCCAACGCGCGAACCTGAACGACGCCACCACGACCGCCCACGGCGAGCAGTTCGTCCGCCGTGAGCAAAAGGACAGAGACGACCACACTGGCGACGACGGCGCGGCGTGTTACTTCCTCGGCGAGGACGGCCTGTGTTCGCTCCACGCCGAACACGACTGGAAGCCCGCGCGGTGTTCGGTGTTCCCGCTCGAAGTCCACTACGAGAACGGTGAGATCCGCGTGACGGTACGCGACGAGGCCGAAGAACACTGCGAGGGTCTCGACGTGAGCGAGCGCCGCGTGATCGACAACCTCGACGCCTTTCTTCCCGAGGTGCTCTGGTCGCTGGAAAACCCCGAAACGAAGATCGAGCTGTAGCTACCCGAGAGTACCGAAGAAAGCGGCCGGCTGTGGGTCGGCGTTCGTACGAGCTTACGCCGCGGCCTCGGCAGCCTCGTGGACCGCGTCGTAGTCGGGCTCGTTGGTCGGATCGTCGGCGACCCACGAGTACGTAATCGTCCCGTCGCCGTCGATGACGAAGATCGCGCGCTCGGCCACGCCCTGGAGCCCGAGATCGTCGATGTCGAGGCTCACGTCGTAGGCCTCGATGGCCGCTCGATCCATGTCGCTCACGAGATCGAACTCCAGACCGTGTTCGTCTTGGAACGCGGCCTGGGAGAACGGCGAGTCGGCGCTGATCCCGTACAGGGTCGCCCCGGTCCCGCGAAGAGCGTCGAGGTCGTCCTGAAACGCCACCATCTCGTTGGTACACGGCGGCGTGAACGCACCCGGGAAGAAGGCGAGCACGAGCGGTGCCTCGCCGAACTGTTCCGAGAGCGTGAATTCCGCCGGCTCGTCGCCGGCGAGCTTTGCGGTGAAGTCAGGGGCGGAATCGCCATCAGAAACCATCACTTCTGGGTACACACGCCGGAAACAAGAGCATATGGTTCGCTGGTTGAGAGACTGCCATTTCGGCCGATTCCGGGCACGATGGGGGACGAAAACGGTGGGGCGGTCGAGTATGCGATGCCACGCAACGGAACCCGCCCCGAAGGACGATCCCCGACCGCCGATAGGCAATCGCTCGACTAAACGATTCGCGATGACATAGCAAGCACCTTTAGCCGAACAGATCGCCGACGAGCCGCGCACAGCCGCGACGGAGCCGTTCGGAAACAGCCTGGTTCGAGACACCGAGATCCTCGGCGAGGTCGCCGAGAGTGGCCTGACGTGGGATGTCGAAGTAGCCGCGTTCGTGGGCCAACTGGAGGGTTTCGCGCTGGCAGGACGTGAGCCGATCCCGCGGTGGTCCGTCGCTGGGATCGGTGTCGTACAGTCGGTCGAGTCGGAACTCGAGTCCGTGCTCGTCACAGAACCCACTGAACGTGGTCAGTGCTTCGCGATCGGGAAACCGCATTCTTGTGTGCCATCGTCCGTCGGTGTAGCACATTTCGAGGCGGGCTGCCCCGAGATCGATCCACGCGTCGTAAGTCATGACGGGAGCTGTGCCAGTCAGTCGCACGCGATAGAGTCGTCGGTCGTCCGATTCGCTCAGCCGTTGGATGTCGGTCACGGTCTCGTCGCGTTCGAGTCCGCGATCGAACGTCGCGAGATCGTCACCGCGCGCCCAACAGAACGCGACCGGCGTTGCCGAGCGCGTCCCGTACTCCCGCTCGATTTCGAACTCGACCGACGGTGCGGCCGAGAGCGCCGTCGCGAACGAGAGTTTCTCCGGCGCGAGACTGAACTCGGCGATGACGCCCATGCGTGACGGTATGGTACTGAATAGCAAAACACTTCCCCTTCCGTCGGTCATTCGACACGAGATCGGAACCAGGCCGGAATCGACTGGAGACCGGCGCGACGCGTCAGGCGGCGAGCGCCAGCCACGCGAGAAACACTGCCCCCGCGCCGACCGCGGTGCTCGCCACCGCGTGAACCCGGAGGCGGTCGAGCAGCGCGTGGTCGTCGCCGGTGAGCGCCGCTACCTCACCGACTTCGCCACCGACCTCACACTCCGGCAGGAAGTCCATCGCGACGTGAAGGAAGAGTCCGGCGGCGAACCCGAAGACCGCGGCCGAGACCGCCATCGACGACGGCGGCTGGAGCAACCCCGCGAGGAGCGCCGCGACCCCAACCCCGGCCGCCGGGAGCACGACCATCCCGACCGGCATGTCGCGCCGCTGGAGCCGCTGTGCGGCGGCGTAGCCCGCAGGTCCCTTATGTGAGACGATTCCGAGTCCCAGCAGGAGGCCGAGATCGGGCAGCAGCGTGTAGACGGTCCCGATGACGATCCCGGCCGTCAGCGAATGCGCGGTGAGCTGGGCGGTCGTGGTTTCTATGGGGAGATCACGGTGGGCGAATCGGTGGCCGACGGTGTGGCCGGTGTAGCCCGCGAGCAGCCCGGCGGCGATCCCGAACCCGCCGATCTTCGGGTCGTACCCGATCGCCTGCGGGACGAGGAAGACGGCGGCACTCGTGACCATCGCGCCGCTCGCGAGACCGTACCCCCAGACCAACCGCTCCGCGTGGGTGTCGGCGGTCGCCGAGCGTGATCCCACGAGTGCCCCGCCGGCCATCGCGGCGAACGCGACCCAGCCGACGACGAGCACTTTCCAGAGGCCCGCCGTCGCCCCGACGACCGAGAGGCACACGAGCGCGCCCGTTCCGGCAATGCCGAGCCACGGGACTGACCCGAATTCAACACCATCGTCTGTCTCGTTGATACCCATTCGATTAGCAACGAGGTGTTGGTCGTTAATATGCCCGTCGGGTGGCGGACGACCACTCACCACTAGGACTACCGTCTCAGCGAGTCGCTTGCCGCCACGCGCGGAGGTCGAGGATCTCGCCGTCGAGATCGTCGGGCTCGATGACAGTCGCCGCCCAGACGAACATCTCGGCGATCTCCTCGGGATCACGTCCCTGATCGCCCGCGAGATCAGTCGCGACCTGACCCGGATCGACGACGCCCACGGACTGGTCGATCTCGACCGCGAACCCGCGCGCGAGCGCCTCCGCCGCGGCCTTCGAGACGGCGTACGAACCCATGCCGGACCGTGCTTCCCGGGCGACTGATCCCGAGGGCACCAGTACGCGGCCGTTGGTTGCGAGGTGGGGAAGCGATTCTCGGACGGTGGAAAAAACGCCACGGGCGTTCGTCCGGAGATGCTCGTCGACAGCGGCGTAGCTCTCCTCGTCGAGCGGCGTTTCGCCCGCCGAACCGTGATAGACGCCCGCGTTCGCCACCACGAGATCGATCCCGTCGCTTTCACCAGCTCTGGCGGCGGTCTCCACGAGACGTTCGACGTCGTACTCGTCACGGACGTCCGCGCGCTGGACGGTGATCCCGCCGTTCGCGTCGTCCGTGTCGTCGCTGCCCGCTCGGATCTCCTCGGCGAGCGTTTCGAGCGCGTCGGCGTCGCGCGCACAGCCGACGACGTGTGCGCCTTCGGCGACGAACCGTCGCGCAAGTGCCGCGCCGATCCCGCGACTGGCGCCGGTAACGAGTGCGGTGGTGTCGTCCATACACTCAGTGAAGCCGGCAACCCGATACCCGTTTCCGTCCCGGCGGCATCGACCGCTGATCGTCGGCCATCGTCCGGCGGGAGAGGCGTCGATCGTCTCGACGGACTCAAGACGTGCTGGCTGCTGGATCGGGTTCATGACCCATCGAGAGATCAATCTCGACGAAATCGAGCGCCGTCGCGATCGGCTGTTCGATCGCTTCGGCGAAGCGCCCGTCCGCGAGCGCCACGATACACCGGACGCCGATGAGTTCGAGGAGTGGAGCGAACTGTCCACTACCGGCTACATCGGAAGTGCGTACGCGCTCGTCCATCGGCCCCCGGAACGACTACCCGAACTCACCGAGTCGATGGCCGTCGACGGCGACGAGCGGGAGCGCGTGCTCCTCATCCTGGGACGGGGCGGATCGAAGTGGGGCGTGCCTGGCGGCGGCCAGGAGGGCGACGAGACGATGGAGGCGACTGTCCGGCGAGAGTTGCTCGAAGAGGTGGGAATCGCGGCTTCGCCGACGGGGCTGAACCACCTGCGCCACGAGGTCGCCACCTGTGAGGGGTACGACGAGCGTCTCCACGTGCTCCGCGCGTTCTTTCACGCCGAGTACGAGGGCGGCTCGATCGCGATCCAGCCAGGCGAACTCAACGGGGCCGCGTGGTTCGCCGAGCCACCGAGCGCCGATCGACTGCTGCCATCCACGAAACGATTGCTCGAAGAGTGACGGACGGAGACGGGACGAACCGAACGCTTCGGCTCCCTCGACGCCGGCGGGTCCGGCGGTTTTTATGCGCCGCGGCCGTGTGAACGAGTACATGGATTCGCTCTCGGGCGGAACGAGTACGACAGGAGTGGGGTCGGACGACCCGCTCGCCGGGCGATCGATCGCCGTGGTCGGCAGTGGCTTCGGCGGGCTGTCGGCGGCGTGCTATCTCGCCGATGCAGGGGCCGACGTCACCGTGCTCGAAAAGAACGATCAACTGGGCGGGCGCGCCTCCCAGTTCGAGACCGAGGGCTTCCGGTTCGACATGGGACCGTCGTGGTATATGATGCCCGACGTCTTCGAGAGATTTTTCGGTCACTTCGGGAGAGAGCCGACCGACTACTACGGTCTCTCCCGTCTCGATCCCCACTACCGCGTGTTCTTCAAGGACGGCGACCGGGTGGATCTCACACCCGATATGGATCAGGTCCGGGCGACGTTCGAATCCTACGAGGACGGCGCGGCCGAAGCCTTCGACGACTACCTGGCCCAGAGCGAGTCGACCTACGAGGCCGCGATGGAGCGGTTCGTCTACACTGATCGCCCCCGCTTGCGGGACTGGGTCGACAGCGAGGTGTTTCGATCCGCGCCGGTCGGGCTGAACCTGCTCCGCTCGATGGAGGGGCACGTCTCGAACTACTTCGAGCACCCGAAGCTCCAGCAGATCATGCAGTACACCCTCGTCTTCCTTGGCGGGTCGCCGAAGAACACGCCCGCGCTCTACACCATGATGAGTCACGTCGATTTCAACCTCGGCGTGTACTACCCGGAGGGTGGGTTCGGCGGCGTCGTCGACGGAATCGCCGATCTCGCCCGGGAGCTCGGTGTCACGTTCGAGACCGGCGCAGAGGTCACCGAGATCACCAGGCGGCGGGGCGAGTTCCTCGTCGACACCGTGGCGGGAACCCACAGCCCAAATGCGGTCGTCAGCGATGCCGATTACGCACACACCGAGCAGGAGCTCCTGCCCGAACACGAGCGCCAGTACTCGGAGAGCTACTGGGACGATCGCACGCTCGCGCCCTCCGCCTTCCTCCTCTATCTCGGCGTCGAGGGTGATGTCGACCCGCTCGCGCATCACACTCTCGTGCTGCCGACTGACTGGGACGGCCACTTCGCTCAGATCTTCGACGAGCCGGCGTGGCCCGACGATCCGGCGTACTACCTCTGTGTCCCCTCGAAGACCGACGATACCGTCGCGCCCGACGGTCACTCGAACCTCTTCGCGCTCGTGCCGATCGCGCCAGGCCTCGACGATTCGCCCGAAACACGGGAGCGCTATCGCGAGACCGTGCTCGACGACATCGCCGCGAACACCGGCGTCGATCTCGAAGACCGGATCGTGGTCGAGGAAACCTTCTCGGTCTCGGACTTCGCCGAGCGCTACAACAGCCGCCAGGGGACCGCGCTCGGTCTCGCCCATACACTCCGCCAGACCGCGCTGTTCCGACCGCCGCATCGCTCCGAAGCCGTCCCGGACCTCTACTTCACCGGCTCGTACACCACACCGGGGATCGGCGTCCCGATGTGTCTGATCAGCGGCGAGCACGCCGCGAACGCCGTGATCGACGACCACCGATGAGCGTCGGCGAGCGCGTCCGCCGGACGGTCGACCGGCTCGGAGCGCTCGCGCCGCCCGAATCCACATGGTTGGGCTACCTCCTCCGGCTCTCACGCCCGCGTTTTTGGCTCTACCTCGCCGGTCCGGTGATCGTCGGCGTGGTCTACGCCGCCGACGCGCCCACCGACGTCCTCTCACCCGTCGCCGTCGCGCTGTTTGCGTACTTCCTCGTCCCCGCCAACGTCTTCCTCTACGGCGTCAACGACGTTTTCGATGCCGACATCGACGCCGAAAACCCGAAGAAGGACGACCGGGAGGTGCGCTACTCGGGCGATCAGGGCGTGCTCTGGGCGGTGCTCGCGAGCGGCCTCCTCGGGCTGGCGTTCGTTCCCGTCCTCCCCCCGAGCGAACTCGCGGCGTTCGCCGTCTTCGGCTTCCTCGCGGTCGCGTACAGCGCGCCACCCTTCCGATTCAAGACGACTCCGCCGCTCGACTCGGTTTCGAACGGGCTGTACGTCCTCCCAGGGGTGGTCGGCTACATCGCCGTCGCTGACGCCGTGCCGCCGCTCGCCGCCGTACTCGGTGGCTGGCTCTGGACGATGGGGATGCACACCTTCTCCGCGATCCCCGACATCGAGCCCGATCGCGAGGCAGGCATCCGGACAACCGCCACAGCATTGGGCGAACGCCGAACCTACGCCTACTGTGGGGCGTGCTGGCTCGCGGCGGCGATCCTGTTTTTCGTCGTCCACCCGTTCTTCACCCTGCTCCTGCTCGCGTACCCCGTTCTGGTGTTCTCGATCGCACGGTCGTCGGTCGCGGTCGAGCGCGCGTACTGGTGGTATCCCGCGGTGAACACGCTCGTCGGAACGATCATGACCCTCGGCGGGATCTGGACCCTGATCTATGGCGGCTGAGACAGCGACCCGCCGACGGATCGAAGCGCGACTCGACGATCTGGTGGCCGACAACCGATTCACCATCGCGGTCGTGTTCCCGATCGTCGGCGCAGTCCTTCTTCTCGCGAGCGCCGAGGCCCTCGTCGGCCCGCCGTTGCGCTACAACCCCGCTCTCATCCTGCTCGGAACGGTCGTGATGCGCCTCCCCCTCGTGGCGGGACTCGTGCCGGTGCTCGATCGCCGGGCGTCGCTCGGTCTCGCTGTGCTCGTCGCCTACGCCTTCGGGATCGAGCTGATCGGGGTGACGACAGGGTGGCCGTACGGCACCTTCGAGTACACCATCGCGCTCGGGCCGATGCTGGCGGGGGTTCCGCTCGGCCTGCCGGTCTTTTTTCTCCCGCTCGTCCTGAACAGCTACCTGCTCTGTCTTCTCGTGCTCGGCGACGCAGCCAGACGGCGTGCCATCCGACTCGTCGTGGTGATCGCGACGGTGCTCCTCGTCGATCTCGTGCTCGATCCAGGCGCGGTCGCGATCGGCTTCTGGAGCTACGGTGAGGGGGTCTACTACGGCGTTCCCGTCTCGAATTACTTGGGATGGGTGCTGTCGGCCACAGTTACAGTATTCGTGCTCGATCTCACCTTCGATCGCACGGCGCTACGCGCTCGGCTCGACGAGTGTGGGTTCATGCTCGACGATCTCGTGAGCTTCGTCGTACTCTGGGGCGGGATCAACGCCTACTTCGGCAACTGGATTCCAGTGGCGCTCGCGCTCGTTCTCGCTGGTGGTCTACTCAAAACCGATCGGTTCGATTTCGCCGTCGGCTCGATTGCCGACTCACGATCCTGACTGTGTTCGGCACAGCAGCCGTTCTGGGTTTCGACTGAGATTCGACGCCAAAAGTGCCGACGGCTCAGCCCATCGGGCGCGGCTCGCCAACCCCCGAATCCGGCCGCGTCGCGCCCGGCATCGGCACGGTACTCACTTTCGCGAACACCGCTTCGGGGTCCTTGTTCCAGAGCCAGTGCCATCGGGTGCGTGCGAGTAGGGAGAGCTTTCGCGTGGTGCTCAGCTCGGGCGTCGTCGAGAGCACGTCGTAGTCGTGCGCGCGGATCAGCCGGTGGTGGTCGGCGTAGAGCACGGCGGCAAGGAGGACGGGGAACTGGCAGTCGTCTGGGAGGTACTTGATCCCGGCGACGCCCTCGCGGTAGCGCTCCTCGGTGCGTTCGAGCTCGCTCGCCACCGCGGCGGCGAAGTTCTCGTCCGTCTCGCGGCGCTCGATCTGCCCTTCCGAGACGCCGTGCTCGTCGAGCGTCGTTTGTGGGAGGTAGATCCGGTCGCGCTCGACGATGTCCTCGCCGACGTCCCGGAGGAAATTGGAGAGCTGGAACGCCTCGCCGAGCGCGCGGGCGTGCGGCCTCGCGGTCTCTGGATCGTCGGGATCCATGACGGCGGTCATCATCTCGCCGACCGCGGCCGCCGACCCGCCCATGTAGGTTTCGAGTTCCTCGTAGGTCTCGTATCGGCGTTTCGTGATGTCGGTCGCCATCGCATCGATGAACTCCGTGACTACCTCGTCGGGAATCGAGTACTGCTCGCGGAGCTCACTGAACGCCGCGAGCACCTGGTCGTCGGTCTCTCGACGACCGAGCGCCGCCTCGCGGATGCGATCGAGCTCCGTGCGCTGGACGTCCGGCGGCGGGCCGTTCGGATCGTCGACGATCTCGTCGGTGACGCGGAAGAAGGCGTACAGAACGTACGTGGCGTGCCGGACGCGTTCGGGGAGTAGCCGTGTCGCGACATAGAACGTGGTCCCCGTCCGACGGTGGATTGCCTTGCTTTCCGCGAGCTGCGTGTCGTCAATCATGAGGACGTCACCCCTTCGTGCGTGCGAAACTTATGTGTTTGTCCGCCGAAACATCTAAGCAAAAATTATAGTTGAAGCATCATTTGCACGCGACACAATCGTTTTATCCGTACGGGGAGGAGAGCGTCTATGACACGCGATCAACTCCGGACCGCCGGGGAGCTGCTGGCCGACGCGAGACGGGACACCGACGGCGATCTGCGCGAGCGCATCGACGGGCTCGCGGAGCAGCTCGACGACCTCGCCGACGCCGACCGCGGCCCCGACCACGGCCGGATCGCCCGGATGGAGAACGCGCTCAACGAGATCGAAGCCCAGATCGACGGCGACGCCCGCGAAAACGTCCAAGAAGCCCACGAACACCTTTCCGAATATCGTTCGACGGTCAGCGGCGTTTAGACACCCACTGTTTACACGGAGTCCTCCTCGCGCCTCCGACGCTCGGTCGAACCCCGTCTAAAACCGGTTCTCCTGAGCGAAGTCGTTCGAAACGGCTTCACCGTTTCGTGGTGACGAAAACCGTCGGCTTTCGGACTACGAACGCAGGACGCCAGGACTGCGCCGCTTTGACGCGAGAAACCCGCTCTCGCACAATCCGGTAGCCAGCACGCTACCCCGAGAGATCGCACCACTCGTCTTGCGCTTGCGGGCTGCAACCTCTTGCCCGGTCGATTAGCAACGAATCGGTGCCTTCGCTCACTCCTGCTTCGCGCCGGGGTTCGTCACCGCGCCATCGGCCGCCGAACCGAACATCACCCCGTACTTCGCGAGCACGCCAGAAGTGTAGTCGGGGTCGGGTCGCTCGCGCTCGGTCAGGCGGGATTCGATCTCCTCGTCGGTGAGGTCGATTTCCAGGACCCGCTCGGCGACGTCGATCGTCACTCGGTCGCCGTCCTCCAGCGCGGCGATCGGCCCATCGTCGAAGGCCTCGGGTGCGACGTGACCGATCGAGAAGCCCCGCGTCGCCCCCGAGAAGCGTCCATCGGTGAAGAGCGCGACGTCCTCGGCGTGGCCCTGGCCCGCAACCGCCGACGTGACCCCCAACATCTCGCGCATCCCCGGCCCGCCCTTCGGCCCCTCGTTGCGGATGCAGAGCACGTCGCCCGAGTCGACGTGGCCCTCCTGGACGTACTCCATCGCACCCTCCTCGCGTTCGAACACTCGCACGGGACCCTCGTGTCGGAGGCCCTCCTCGCCCGTGACCTTGATGACCGCGCCGTCGGGCGCGAGATTTCCCTTCAGGATACGAATCGCTCCCTCCTCGTAGAACGGGTCCGCAACGGGTCGAAGGAAGTCGGCGTCGATCGACTCGTCGGCGGGCAGATCGAGTTCCTCCAACTCCTCGGCGATCGTGCGCCCGGTGACGGTCATCGCATCGCCGTCCATGTACCCGCCCTCGACGAGCCGGCGGACGACGACCGGGACGCCCCCGGCGTCGTGGAGATCCTTCATCACGCGCGTGCCGCCCGGCTGGAGGTTCACGATCTTCGGCGTCCGACGGGAGATCTCGTCGAACGTGTCGATGTCGAGATCGATGTCCGCTTCGGCGGCCATCGCTAGGATGTGGAGCACGGCGTTCGTCGAGCCGCCCATCGCGACCTGGAGCGCGATCGCGTTCTCGAAACTCGCCCGCGTCAGAATGTCCGACGGTGTGCGGTCCTCGGCGACCGCATCGAGCGCGATCTCGCCGGCCTCGCGGGCGACCTCGCCACGTTCGTCGCTCTCGGCTGGTGGGCTCGCACTCCCGAGCGGCGCGAGGCCGATCGCCTCCGCGATCGAGGCCATCGTGTTCGCAGTGAACATTCCACCGCACGACCCCGCGCCGGGGCAGGCGTTGCGTTCGAGGTCGTCCAGCTCCTCGCGGCTCATCTCGCCCTCGGCGTACGTGCCGACGCCCTCGAAGACGTCCTGGACGGTGACTTCTCGGCCTCCGTGTTCGCCGGGCAGGATCGATCCGCCATAGCAGAAGACGCTCGGGAGATCAGTACGAATAGCGGCCATCATCATCCCGGGGAGGTTCTTGTCACAGCCCGCGACCGTGACGAGGGCGTCCATCCGCTCGCCAAAGGCCACCAGCTCCACGGAGTCGGCGATCACCTCCCGGCTCACCAGCGAGGCCTTCATCCCCTCCGTGCCCATCGAGATCGCATCGGAGATCGTGATCGTGCCGAACTCGATGGGCATTCCATCCGCGGCGTCGACGCCCTCGATGGCGCTCTCGGCGACCGAGTCGAGGTGGACGTTACACGGCGTGATGTCGGCGGCGGGGTTCGCTATGCCGACCATCGGCGAGTCGAGATCCGTATCGTCGAACCCCATCGCCCGGAACATCGCCCGGTGGGGTGCGCGCTCGGGGCCGTCCGTGACTTCGCGGCTCCGAAGATCGTCGGGCGTTCGTCGTTCTGGGTCGTCCTGGGGCTCGTCGTCACTGGCGGCCTCGGGCGATTTCGACTGTTGACTCATACACTCGCCTCGGTGGCCAGCGGCTTAACTTCGGGTGGCGGGACGATTGCTTGCCGCTTCACGCGGGAGTGGAACCGAGTCGAACAGGTTTTGTGGCCGCCGGTGGCAGGAACGGGCAATGCAACCCACTGTGGCCGTCGCCCACTACCCCGAGGGAGCGGGTCACGCGACCCGGATGCTGGCGGTCGCACGGGCGCTCGAAGCCCGCGGTGCGACGGTCACGCTCGCCGGCGGCGGTCACGGCGCACGCTTCATCGAGTACAACGGGTACGAACAGTTCGAACCCGCCCCCGTCGACTTCATCGGCGATTATCAGGGTGGCTCGCTCGGCCACGTCCTCACGAACAGCCTGCCGAGCAGCGCGCGGCGGGTGTACGACTACGTGGGCTGGCTCCGGCGCGAGCAGCCCGACGCGCTCGTCACCGACGACATGTTCGCCGCGATGGCGGCCGAGTTCGCCGACACGCGGCTGTTCGTCTGCACCCACAACGCCTCGGCGTACTACGACGCGGTCATCGAGCAGGGGTTCACGTGGCTGCTCAACCGCCACCAGCTGTTCGCCGCCGAGGCGTTTCTCTATCCGTCGATCTGGCCCGCTGATCCCGGCGACCCGCCGGGCGTGACGCGTGTTCCACCGATCGCGCTCGACGCTCCGGCCGACGAGCAGGAACGAAAGCCGGTCGAGACCGACGTCCTCGTGGTGCCGAGCGCGTACTCGACCGGATACGACGATCTCGCGGCTCGGCTCCGAGACGCAGGCCACGAGGTGACGTTCGTCGGCGGACCGGACTGGGAGTGTGTTCCGGCACTCCTCCCCCATATACGGGCGGCCGACAAGGTGGTGTGTTCGGGCTACTCGACCGTGATGGAGGCCGCGGTCGCCGGCACGCCCTGTATCGTCTACCCGTTCACCGACGAACAACACGGCGTCTCGCGAGTCATCGAGCGCACAGGAATCGAAGGATTTCAGGTCGAACACTCACCCGCCCACGTCGTCCGGGCGGTCAGTCAGCCGCTCGAATCGCCGGCCTACGAGAACGGCGCGGACCATGCGGCGGCGCACGTCCTCGGCGACCGATCGTAACCGACTTTCGCAGACGGACCGAGGGGTCGCCAATGGCGAAGGTCACGGCCGGCGCGCGGCTCCACTTCGGGTTCCAGAGCCTCTCGCTCGCCCGCGAGCGCCTCTACGGTGGCGTCGGGGTCGCGCTCGCCGAGCCACGGATCGTCCTCACGGCTCGGCCCGCCCCGACCGTTCGCGCGGACGATCCCCGCACCGCCGAATACGCCGAACGTGCGGTCGAACTCCTCGATGTCCCGGGCGTCGAGATCGAGTGCCGCAAGCGGTTCCCGCGTCACGTGGGTCTCGGCAGCGGCACCCAGCTCGCGCTCGCAGTGCTCGCGGCGGTCGCGCAGGCGCACGACCGCAAACCCCGAGTTCGAGAGCGCGCGCCGGCGCTCGGCCGGGGCGGCCGCAGCGGGGTCGGCTGTGCGGCGTTCGAGCAGGGCGGGTTCGTCGTCGACGCGGGACACCACACCGAGCGGTTCACCGCCGATCCACCGACGGACGGCGAGTGGACGGTCCCGACGCCGGTCGCCCGCCACACGCTCCCGGACTCGTGGCGGTTCGTGGTCGCGATCCCCGATCTCGATCGGGGTCGGAGCGGCGACCGCGAGGAGCGAAGCCTCGAACGCGTCGCGGCCCAGGCCGATCCCACGATCACCGACGAGATCGCGAAGCTGGTCGCGCGGCGGTTGCTGCCGGCGGCCGCCGAGGGGTCGCTCCAGCGGTTCGGCAGCGCGATCGCCGAACTCGGTCGGCTGAACGGCGCGTGGTACGCCGACGAGCAGGGCGGCGTCTACCGCCCGCCGCTCGGCGACCTCATCGACGACCTCGGCGCATCGTCGGCGATCACGGGCGCGGGGCAGTCGTCGTGGGGTCCCGCAGTCTACGGGCTGGTCGACGACGAACGCGCGGACGACGCGCGCGATGCAGCCCACGACGCACTGTCGTCGGTCGGCGTCGATGGCGAGGTCCTCGTGTGCCGCCCACGAAACGAGGGCACACGGATCGAGCCGAGCGACGAGTGAACTCGGACGGTCGCTCCGGAGGCCACCGCCGATGCGGTAGCGATGGTCGCGGGAACGCACGACGGCCCACGTCTCGCTTTCCGGGAAAATCGGCGCTATCGGTTCGACGAGTCGTCGTCGCGGCGAACGACGCCGCGTACTTTCCGTTTGATACGTCGCTGGGTCTTGCGTGGTAGTCGTCGCCACGCTCGTAGTGCTTTCCTGAACTTGCCCATCGTCGATCACCTCGCGTGTCGTTCGCGGATCGCAACAGCGGTCACTGTTCGACGCACACGTTCTTAACGATCGGGCCTGAAGCGGCCGGGGTGAACCTCTCGACGTTCTGCGAACGGCTCGACGAACGGCTCCGCACCGACGCCTACGCCGACCTCGACGCGAGCGCGAACGGACTCCAGGTCGGTCCTGGCGGCCCAGCAGAAGCCGATCCCGACATCGATCACGCCGCGTTCGCGGTGGATGCGGCGGTCGAGACGGCCGAACGGGCTGCCGACGCACAATCTGACGTGCTCTGTGTCCACCACGGGCTGTTCTGGGGCGAGTTCGAGCGCGCCACCGGCCCGACCTACGACCGACTCGCGCCGTTTTTCGAGAACGACCTCGCGCTCTACGTCTCGCACCTCCCGCTCGACGGCCATCCCGAGATCGGCAACGCTGCCGGCCTCGCCGAAACGCTCGGCCTCGAAGATCGAGAGGCGTTCGGCACGCTCGGGGGCGAACACATCGGTCTTCGTGGACGTTCGCCCGACGAGTTCGCGCCCGACGAACTCCGCGACCGACTCGCGACTGAATGCGACCCGGAGCAAGGAGTCAAGCACCTCGACTTCGGCCCCGAACGGATCGAAAACGTCGCGATCGCCACCGGGAGCGCGGCGGACTGGCTCGACGAGGCTGTCGCGGCCGGTGCGGACGCGTTCGTGACCGGCGAGGGCAAACAGGCGGTCTATCACGAGGCGCGAGAGGCCGGCATCCACGTCTATCTCGCGGGCCACTACGCGACCGAGACGTTCGGCGTGCGGTCGTTGCTGTCGCTGGCCGAGGAGTGGGGCGTCGAGACAACGTTCGTCGACTGTCCAACGGGGCTGTAGCCGACCCGAAATCAGCCGATCCGAGAGAGTTCGGGAGGATCTGGGACGACTGTCGACGAGGCCATCGGGGCGTGCGGCGAATCCATCGAAGGTCAGCGAACGGATCGCCGACCGTCGTTCGAGTCGGAATCAGCTCTTGTAGTCCTTCTGTGGGACGTCGACGACGTCACCGCCGGATTCCTGCCACGCGGTGAACCCACCGTCGAGATGGGCGACGTCGGTGTAGCCCATTTCAGCGAGGCGTTTCGCTGCGAGCGCCGACCGGCCGGCCTCGTTGCAGTAGAGGACGTATCGCCGATCGGGATCGAAAAAGTCCTTGTAGTAGTCGGTCTCGGGATCGGCCCAGAACTCGATCATACCTCTCGGAGCGTGCTCGGCGTCGGGGATCGATCTCTCGATCCAGACCTCACGGATATCGCGGATGTCGAGGGCGATCGTTTCGCCTTCGGCGAGTTCGGCTTCGAGTGTCTCGACCGAGATCGATTCGACGTCGCGTTCGGCCTCCTCGACGAGTCCCCACGCGGATCGTTCGAGCGTGCTCATACCGCCACGTTCGTGGTTTCGGTGATAGCTCTTTGGCCGGTGGACGAAACGCGGTCGCCGGACGGTGGAGCGAACGCTTTTGACCGTGACGGCGGTGGTGTGGGCATGGAAAAAGTCGCGATCGACGAGGTCGACGTCGTCAACAATCCACTCGGCGTGCATTCGGTGCGCAAACCGGTCTCGGGGGCGCTCGGGACCGAGGAGTTCGCGATGAACTACTTCGAGCTCGAACCCGGCGAGTCCTTCTCGGGCGGGCTCCACACCCACCACGATCAGGAGGAGGTTTTCTACGTTCAGGAGGGCGAGACGACGTTCGAGGTTGGCCGCGAGCGCGAGGAAGTGTCGGTCGCGGCGGGCGAGTTCATCAGATTTGCCCCCGGTGAGTTCCAGATGGGGACCAACGAGTCCGACGAACAGGTAGTGGGGTTCGCGCTCGGTGCACCGAAGGCCCGCCACGACTTCGAGGAGATGGAGTCGCTCGTCGCGTGTCGCGAGTGCGGCGAGGAGACCGCCCACGAACTCGATCTCATCGAGGAGGGAGCCTTTCATCTGACCTGCACGGAGTGTGGCACCGAGTTCACGATGGGGTAGTCGGATCGTGGCTGAGAACTGGATCGTAGACGCTCTCGACGGCGCTTCGCAGCACGATCGAACGACGACAGTGCTAACGACGTGGCTTGTGATCCGAACGTTGATAAACTCGTATAACTGAGTATACGGAAACCCATGAGCAAGTCGGTCCGCGTCTCCGAGGAGTTCCACGAGTTCGTCGCCTCGCACAAGCGCGACAGTGAGACGATGGAGGACGCGCTTCGCCGGCTCATCGGTGGGCCACACCCCGAAGACGTCGCAGGCATCCTTTCCACAGAGACAGCAGCGGCGATGCGCGAGCGAATCGGTGCGAAGCGAGCGACCGAGGCCGACGCGAAGCGTGACCTCAGGGAACGCTTCGAGTGATACTCGACACCTCGTTTCTGATCGATCTCTTCGCCGGCCGCGACGCCGCCTTCGAGATGGGGGTGGCGCTGGTCGAACGACGGGCCGTCCAGCGCGTGCCGACGCCGGTCGTGGCGGAACTGTCCTACGGCGTGGCCTTCGGCGACGAGGACGAGCGTCGGAACCTCCGGAACGCACTCCGGATGTATCCAGTGGTCGAGCAGGACGCGGCACTCGCCCGTCGTGCGGGGCAACTGCTCGCGCAGGCGGACATGGACGCGGGCGGGGAGAGCGGGATCGGCAGAATCGACCCGATGATCGCCGCGGTCGCGGACCGATACGACGAGCCGGTCGTGACCGACAACGCCACTGACTTCGAAGCGCTCGGCATCGAGGTTGTGTCCTACTGAGGTCGTGGATCGCGACGGAGCCACGACTGCGAGGCGACAGCGTATCCTCCTCACGCCCGGCGAAGCAGACGCGGTACAGGTCCCGCCGGGACCAGCGCGAAAGCGTCATTTCTCCGTGGGGCGTAGCGCCGCCGGCCGATGACGAGGCGCGGTTCCGAGCCGGACTCGGCACCTGGTGACGACGAGCCCTATGAGTACCGAGGCCGACACTCGTGCCGCGTCGATTTCGATCCCTGGCGTCGGACACGAGTTTGAGACGGTGGACGAACAGTCAAACGCATGGCTGCCGACATCTTGCTAACCGAACGGTCCTAATCAGGAATCAGAACATGGAACACGAGAAAGTCGATCTCGAAGCGAAACTCGCCCAGTTCGACGAACAGTGGTCGCCGAAGCTCGTCGGTGAGCTCAACGGCCAGGCGGTCAAGCTCGCCAAAATGGAGGGTGAGTTCGTCTGGCACCACCACGACGAGGCCGACGAGCTGTTCCTCGTGCTCGACGGCCATCTCACGATCGAACTTCCAGAAGAGAGCGTCGATCTCGACGAGGGCGAGTTCTATATCGTCCCGCACGGCGTCGAGCACAAGCCCGTCGCGGACGGCGAGGCGCACGTCCTGCTGTTCGAACCCGCCGAAACACGGAACACCGGCAACGTCGAGAACGAGCGCACCGCCGACACCGAATCGATCTGACCGCTGTCCCTTCGCAGGTATGTCAGCCACCCCCATAGAGGTTTATTCGATGGGCTCTTTGTAGCACATATGACGGGTCGCTACGCGTTCGAGGGGACGGAGCCCGACATCGATCCCGCTGCCCACGTCAGTCACGGGGCGACGCTGGTCGGTGACGTCGCGGTGGGCGCGCACGCGAGCGTCTGGCCTGGCGTCGTGCTCCGGGGCGACGTCGCGCCCGTCCGGGTCGGCGAGCACTCTCACATCGGTGATAACGCGGTGCTCCACGCCTCGACCGCGGGCGATCGAGTGATGATCGGCCACGGCGCGGTGCTCAACGACGCCGTCGTGGAGGACGGCGCGCTCGTGGGGTTCAACACCACCGTGAACTCCGACGTCACGGTCGGGGCCGGAAGCATCGTCGCGAGCGGGACCACCGTGCCGGAGGGGTACGACATCCCACCGGAGTCGTTCGTCCGCGGCGTCCCCGCGACCGTGACTCCGCTCGCCGAGACCACGCTCGATCCCGAAGCGATCTTCGAGGCCCACTCCTCGGGAGCGTACACCGATCTCGCCGAACGCCACGACGACCTCTTTTCTTGATTCTAGCTCGTCTCAGGCAGAGGCGTCGACTTCCTCGACGAGTTCCGACGAATCGTTCGCGGGGCTGTTCACGGCGGTCGAGACCGGGTACGCGCGCATCTCCTCGGCCGGGTACGGTTCGAGAAGTTCCTTCCCGTCGGCCTCGCCAGCGAGCCACTGGCGTTCGCTGTCGGGCGAGAGCACCACAGCCATCCGGTCGTGGAGCGGCTCGATCACGGAGTTGGGTTCGGTCGTGACGATCGTGAACGTCTCGATTGGATCAGCCTCGCTGTCGGGTTCGCCGTCGCCGAACTCGTCGAGACCCGTCTGTTTCTGTGGGGGATGCCAGCGTTCCCACAGTCCAGCGAGCGCGAACGGTTCGCCGCCGTCGATCGTGACGCGGTAGGGCTGTTTGCCGGCGTCGGTTTCGGTCCACTCGTAGAACCCGTCGGCGAGCACGAGACACCGCCGGCGCTCGTACGCCTCCTTGAAACTCCGCTTTTCGTCGACGGTCTCCGCGCGGGCGTTGATGAGGCGGTTCCCGATACTCGGGTCGTCGGCCCATCCTGGGATCAGTCCCCACTGGAGGTGGTCGATGGTCTCGGGCGCGTCGTTCGTGATGACCGGTAGCTTTTGGCCGGGTGCGGCGTTGTACCGTGGCTCCAGCGACCGTCTGGTGGTTACACTGAATCGGTCTTCGAGGGTGTCTGGTGGCGTGAAGATGGTGTAGCGTCCGCACATACTCGAACCACGCTACCAGCGTGAATAACGCCATCGGCCCCCAACTCGTTCGCCTCGGTTCGCGACAGAGAGGCCCTTCCCGAAAGCGACGGTCGTGCGCCGTCCGTGCCAGTTCGGGGGAGGGCTATACTCGCGCCGGCCGTGGGTTCTCTCATGCAGATTGATCGGCGGGCGTTCCTCGCGAGCGCCGTGGCGGCCGGCGCGCTGGCCGGCTGTCTCGGTAGTGGTGGGGGGACCGGTGGAAATGGTGATGAGAACGGAAGCGATACCGGGGGCGCTGACGACGGAAACGACAGTGGTACGGCGAGTACGACGGCTGGCAGCCAGGCGAGCGGCACGACCGCATCCGGGTCGACGAACGCTACTGGGTCGACGAACGCTACTGGGTCGGGACGATCCACGTCGTCAGGTGAATCCACGTCGAACGGCAACGGGTCGTCGACCACTGTCGGATCGGCAACGAACGGGACGGCCACCGGAACGCCACCAGCCGCGAGCATCGACCATCCGGCGGTCGCGGCGCTCGCGGGCCAGCCGTACCGCGGTCCGACGCCTGGTGCGGCCCCAGGCCTGATCGTCGCCTTCGAGGACCCCTCGTGTACGAACTGCGAGCGGTTCAACACCGGCACGCTCCCGACGCTCGAAGCGGAACTCGTCGAACCCGGCGAGGCGACCTACGTCTATCGGAACTTCCCGTATGCCTACGAGTGGGGCAAGCCCGCGATGCAGGCGCTCGAAGCCACCGACGCCCGGAGCGAGGCGGCGTTCTGGGAGCTGAAGACCCACTATTTCGAAACGCAGAGTGAGTTCTCGAACTCGAACGTGCTCGACCGGACCCAAGAGTTCCTCGCGAGCGAGACGGATCTCGACGCCGCGGCGGTCGTCGCGGACGCCGAGGCCAAAAAGTTCGACGCGGCGGTCCAGCGCGACATCGACGCCGGCGAGAACGCTGGCGTGGTGAGCACGCCCACCTTCTATCTCTTCCGTGACGGCGAGTTCCTGACCGAGATCCGGGGTGCACAGAGCTACGACGTGTTCGAGCAGGCGCTAGGGGTCTGAGATGGCGGCGACTCGCTCGATCCGACTGCCGACCCGAGCGCGCGACTGGCGACTGATGGCCCGTACTGCGAGGCTGGTCGTCACTATCCCGCTGTACGCCGCGATCGCGCTCGTCGCCGCCGTGTGCGGGCTGACGCTGTTCGTGCTCTCACAGAACCTCCCGCTCGCGGAGTTCATCGTGACGAGTTCGTTGCCGCTCGACAGCCGACTGATCATCCTCGCCGAGCAGTACCCCTTCATCGGGACGAACTACGGCACGCTTCAAGGTGTGCTGCTCGTCGTGACCGCAGTGCTCGTCGGGGTGAACGTCGCGATGGTGATCTACCATCTCCGCGAGCACGCGCTCTCGGCCGCCCAGGGCACCACGAGCGTCGCGGGCGTCGTGCTCGGCACGCTCGGTGCGGGCTGTGCGGCCTGCGGCTCGGCGGTGCTCGCGGGCGTGCTCTCGCTCTTTGGCGTCACGGCGTCGCTCGCCGTGCTGCCGTTCGACGGCCTGGAGTTCGCTGCGCTCGCGCTGGTGGCGCTCGTGTTTTCGGTGTTCTGGCTCGCACGCGGAATGCGCGGCGGTGAGATCAACGGCTGTCCGGTCGAGCTCGACTGAGCTACGGCGGGACAGTGTGCGAGTGGGGTTCGAGGCCGGGCTCGGAACCTGTTTCGAGGACTGACCGATGGCATACGCTCGCGGCATGGTCGTGAAGCGTCCCGATTTGTTCGGCTCACACAGTCACTGACCGTACGTCTGTTTGAGCGACGATACCCATCCATTCAGCGAAGAGGAGGCGCTCTACGCCGCGGTGACGACCACACGGCGCTCGGTGGCGATCCCGTTGGCTGACGATGACTTCACGACCGGCGGTCTCGACCACGAGAGCTACGTCAACCCGTGGACCGTCACCTCGGTTCGACACGCCGACATCCGGACCGAGGCGGTCGCTCGGGAAGCAGCCGGCTACCTCGGCGTGCAGTGAGGTGGCGTTCCGTCGCCGTAGCACACAATACGTCTCTGTCCATCTCGTCAAACGTGACTGACGGGACGGAATACACGTTCCGACGGCTCTGAACCGTTTGGCCGCAAGTATAAATCGGAGAGCGCCGTACCCGAGGCCAGTCGGCCGGACGCCGGACCGTCAGCCCTCCAACATCATGTCGGACGCATCGCCCGATCCGTCGTTCGAGATCCCCCACCCGCCGGAGCGACGCTATTCTCGCCACGACGGCCTCGAATACGGCGGTGGGACCGTCTTCTCGCTGACACCCGGCGACGACATCGGGAACGACGAGTTGAACGCGCTTCTCGTGGGCGTACTCGACGGCGAGGCGTACACCTACGGCGACTGGTTCGACCTGCCGATGGCGCTGTACCTCGTCCACGACACCGAGACCGGCGACGTGTTTCGTGCGGCCGTTCGAGACGGGACCATCGAGTTCCACGTTCTTCCCGAGACCGATCCTGCGGGGCTGCGCGGGCTCTACCGCCGGTTGTGTGCGGTGAGTGACGCGACGTGGCGCGTCGAACGCCGAACCGACGCCGAGTGAGTTCGGCCTCACTCGCACCCACGACGCCAACACTCGCGGCACCCGCAACCGACTTATTCACCCCACGGTATCCCCGACTATGACCGTTTCGCGCGAGGTCGAACTCTCGGGCCACATCATCGACTCGGGGATGATGCAGGCGTGTTTCGGCGCGATCATGGATCTCGGGGGATCGTTCGAGGTCGAGGAGTTCCAGATCGGCCGGAGCGAAGTCGAGGAGTCCTACGCCCGGCTCACCGTGTTCGCCGAGGACGAGGCCGAACTCCGCTCGATCGTCCACGAACTCCATCAGAACGGCGCGAACCCCTCCCATCCGGTGGATGCGAGCCTCGAACCCGCACCCGACGACCAGGTCGTCCCGCCCGACTTCTACTCCACCACCAACCACCCGACCGAGATCCGCTACGATGGCGAGTGGCTCTCCGTCGACCGGATCGAGATGGACTGCGCCGTCGTGGTCGAGGAGGGAGCCGGCGACGGGGACGATGTGGATGGCGACACTGGTGGTGACGACGCGGGCGGCGACGGTGGGCCACGCGCGTACACGAAGGTGTTGAACGGGATCGAGGCGGGCGATCTGGTGGTCACCGGCGAGACCGGGATCCGGGTCCGCCCGCCCGAACGCCCGCGAGACAAGGAAGGTGCGTTCGGGTTCATGCAGGGCGGGGTTTCCTCGGAGCGCCCCTCCGAATCGACCATCACGAAGGTCGCCGAGGCGATCGCCGAGACCAAGCGCGAGGGCGGGTCGGTCCTTGCCGTGTGCGGACCGGCACTGATCCACTCCGGCGCGCGAGAGGACCTCGCTCGCCTCGTCCGCGAGGGGTACGTCGACATGCTCTCGGCGGGCAACGGATTCGCGGTCCACGACCTCGAACGCGATCTGTACGGCACTTCCTTGGGGATGGATACCGAATCACTCGACCACCCGCGAAAGGGCCACAAACACCACATCTACACCATCAGCGAGATCATCCGCGCCGGCGGAATCGAGGAAGCGATCGACGCGGGGCTGGTCGAGTCGGGTGTGATGTACGAGTGTGTCGAAAACGATCGTCCGTACGTGCTCGCGGGCTCGATCCGCGACGACGGCCCGCTGCCCGACACGATCACCGACGCCGTCGAAGCCCAGAACGCGATCCGCGAGCAGGCCCACGAGGCCGACCTCGTGCTCATGCTCTCGACGCTGCTCCATTCGGTCGCGGTCGGGAACTGTTTGTCCTCGACGACGCGGGTGATCTGCGTCGACATCAACCCCGCGACCGTGACTCAGCTCCTCGATCGAGGCAGCGCCCAGGCGGTCGGGATGGTGACCGACATCGGGACGTTCGTGCCGATCCTCGCCGAGCAGTTGCTCGACGAGTGAGCACCGGAGTGGTTGCGGTAGCGGTGCGGCGGCAGAGCGGACCGAGCGCCCTGCGTTCGTGGTCCGAAAACCGAAGATTTTCGAACGACAGCAAACGGTGGGTGAGGAGTCGCAAAGGTTTAGCGGGCGGGTACGCTACCGCGAGCATGGCGGACTGTCCACTCGCCGACGAATGTCCCAGCTTCTCCGAGCGGGTCGCCGGGATGGGGTGTCAACACTACGGTAACCGGGGTGGTGCGGAGTGGTGCAACCACTACAGCCAGCCCATCCGCGAACTCAAATCCCAACCCGTGCAGATCGGCGAGGAGCTCATCGTCGACGTGACGGACATCCACGAGAGCGGAGCCGGCGTTGGTCGGACCGACGACGGGTTCATCGTCTTCGTCGACGGCGTGCTCCCCGACGCACGCGCCCGGGTGAAGGTCACCAAAGTCCGTTCGAACCACGCTCGCGCCGACGAACTCGAACGTCTGCCGATGGACGACGAAGACGAGGAATCGGGCGACGTGACGGACGGCGAAACCGACGACGATGACGACGAAAACGGCGGCGACGACAGGCCGAAGCGCCGCCAGCGGCTGGGGAGTCGGGAGAACTTCTGGGGCGGGTAGGACGGTTCGGCGACCGAGTGGACAGCTTTTCTCGACGCGGTTTCACCACGTCTCGACGGTGCCCTCGCGGACGTCTTCGAGACAGCCTTCGCAGTCGGGATGGCCAGCCTCGAAGCAGTCGGGGACGTAGCCGTCGAGCATGACGGTGCGCTTCTGGGCGTGTCGACGACACACTATTTTGGCGTGTTCGTCGTAGGGTCCCTCGGCGTCGGCGCGTTCCTGACCGCGGCTGTAGGCGCGCTTCGCCGCCGCGAACCGCCGCCCCGCTGCACGCGCGGTCGCCCCGAGGAACCCGCTGCGCCCCTCGTCGCTCATGGGTTCGATTGCGCGGCGCGCTACAAAGGCCCGTCGGCTGCGCCGGGGGTTCACTTTCACCTCGCTCGCGGAACTTTTTATACCATCGGGGGCCAACCCACGTGTGTCTCCCACCGAAAACAAAGCGGAGACAGGAACACCAATGACGGACGTACAACAGCACGCAGAGCAGATACACGACCAGTTTTCGGATACGCTAGACATCACCGTCGCGGACGTCGAGGAGCGCCTCGACACCCTGGTGAACGAGTACAAGGTCCCCGCGGAGGAGGCCCGCCGGAGCGTCACCAGCAGCTACCTCGACGAGGCCGGGATGGACAGAGACGAACTCGGTGGCGAGAGCGAGGAACGCACCCTCGAGACCATCGCCGCGCCCGAGGAGTGGGTCGATATCACGGTGGAGGTGCTCCAGCTCTGGGAGCCCCGCAGCGAGTCGATCGCTCAGGTCGGTCTCCTGGGTGACGAGACGAGTACGATAAAGTTCACCGCGTGGGCGACCTCCGAACTGCCCGAACTCGAAGAGGGATCGGTCTATCGGCTGGAAAACGTGGTGACCGACGAGTACGAGGGCCGCTTTTCAGTAAAGCTCAATCGAACGACGACGATCGAGGAACTCGACGAAGAGCTCGACGTGCCCGAGTCGGGCGGCGACAGCGAGGACCGCGAGATCGGTGCGATCGATGCGCCCGAGGAGTGGGTGAACGTTACGGCGAAGATCACTCAACTCTGGGACCCACGCAGCGAGTCGGTCGGCCAGGTCGGCCTGCTCGGCGATCCCTCCGGCACTCTCAAGTTCACCAAGTGGGCGAAGTCGGATCTCCCCGAACTCGAAGAAGGGTCGGTCTACCGGCTGGAAAACGTGGTGACCGACGAGTACGAGGGGGATTTCTCGATCAAGCTCAACCGGACGACGACGATCGAGGAGCTCGACGAGGAGATGGAGGTCGGCGACGACGCCATCACCGTGGAGGGCGCGCTGGTCGATATCCAGCGCGGCAGCGGTCTCATCAAGCGGTGTCCCGAGGAGGGCTGTACGAGAGTGCTCCAGAACGGCCGGTGTAGCGAGCACGGCGAGGTCGAGGGCGAGTTCGACCTCCGGGTGAAGGCCGTGATCGACGACGGCAACGCGGTCCACGAGACCATCTTCGATCAGGAGGCGACCGAGGAGCTCGCCGGCATCTCGCTGGACGAGGCGAAGGAGATGGCGATGGACGCGCTCGACACCTCCGTGGTCGCCGACGAGATCCGAGAGGAGGTTCTCGGTGGGTACTACCGCGTGGAGGGCCCCACCCTCGGCCGGTACGTGCTCGCGAACGAGTTCGAGCGACTCGGCGGGCCGACGGATGCCGAGGAGACGCTGATCAAAGCGAGGTCGCTCTAATGAGTGGAGCACCCACCCGTGAGGTCGCCCAGCGCGTGTTCGCGAGGGAGTTCAACGACGGCAGCGAGACGTTCAAGGAGAGCGACGAGGAGCGCGCGCCGGTCTACCTCCTCCTCCCGACGGGCGAGCGCGCGAACCGGATCTTCTTCGTGGGCACGCTGACCGAGACCGAAGACGTGGGTTCGGATTCGGAGTACTGGCAGGGCCGCGTGGTCGATCCGACGGGCACGTTCTACGTGTACGCCGGCCAGTACCAGCCCGAGGCCGCGAGCGCGCTTCGGGAAATCAATCCTCCGGAGTACGTCGCAGTGGCGGGCAAACCTCGAACGTTCGAGACCGACGACGGCGAGACCAACGTCGCCGTTCGTCCGGAATCGATCACCGTGGTTGACGATGCCGCCCGCGACCGCTGGGTGGTCGAGGCCGCCGAGCGGACGATCGAACGGATCCAGGCCTTCGACGACGACACCAACGAGTACGCCCGGATGGCGACCGAACGCTACGATCTGCCGGTCGAGAACTACCGACGCGCGGCGGTGTCGGCGCTCGAAAGTCTGGAGGAAGACGACGAGGTCGCGGTCGACGCTGACTGACGCGGCGTCGATCCGCGGCTCGTTTTCGGCCTGCCGGACCGCCAGTGCCAGCGTCTGACAAAGGGTTAAGTCGACGGGGGCGAAAGACGCGTATCCAGATGGGCAACAAGAACAAGACGATCTCGTTTCGGGTGAACGAGGACGCCTTCGAGACACTCCGCGAGATCGCCGAGGAGCGCGATATTTCCCTTTCGGCGGTGTTTCGCAACTACGTCGACATGCTGGTTGCCCACGACGGCCAAGTGCAGGTCGTCCCCGAGCACGAGGTCGACGACGAATCCACAGAGAGCGGGTCGAGCTTTCCGCCGAAGGTCGAGGTGCCCAAAAGCTACGTCCGCGAGCACGAGCGCCTCGAACTCGAAGCCGAACATCTCCGCGATCAGCTCGATGAGCACCGGCGGTACGTCACCCAGTTGAGTCAGCGTCTCGAAGAGGAGGAGGGCGGCGAGGACGTGATCCAGCTCGAAGAGCTCGACGACGAGGTCGACAGCGAAGAGCCGTTCAAGTTGGGTTAGAGCAGGTCGCGTTTCCGTTCGCTCACTCGTTGTTCCATCTCGCGGTCGTGTTCGACGCTCGCGAGGTCCTCCATCGCTTCGAGCGTGCGGACCGAGTTGTCGAGAAAGGAAAGCACGTCGCCCGGATAGGCCGTCACGAGGTACTCGTCGCCCATCACGTCGACGATGGCGTCGGGACCGAGCCCCTGGGCACGGAGATCGAGCAGGTAGCGCATGAACTTGCGTTCGGGGTGGCCACAGTAGGGGTTCGACTCGCAGTCACAGTCGAGAAAGTCCTCGGCGAAGTCGAGCACCCGTTCTTGCGTTGCGTCGTCGAGCTTCGAGAGCCCCTCGCCGGAGTAGAGGATATCGAGGGTCGCGCCGCTGAACGCGCTCCGCGGGATCCGGGTTTCGAGCTGAGACCCGATCCGGCGGTGGTTCTTGACGTAGATCTTGTCGGTGATGGCCACGCGTAAGGGGAGCGTACGGGCGAGGCGGCAAAAAGCATCGCGGAACCGTATCGACGACTCGGCGGCCCGAGTCGTAACGTACTTTATTCGCTGGGGGTAACTCTCGCTTGCGTGTCCGGGTTGGGGTAGTGGTCATCCTTCAGCCTTGTGGAGGCTGAGACGCGGGTTCGATTCTCGCACCCGGACCATGACAATTCTCTTTCGCTAATTCGACCAACGCACTCGTACAGTACACCCGCCAAATCCACCGACTCGACGCCGTAGGTTCATCAACGGTGACACAGCAGCTTCGACCATGTCGTTCGAGTGTCCGACGTGCAGATCTGCGTTCGACACCAGATGAGGGCTTGGAGTCCATCACAGTCTCGTTCACGACGAACGACTACCGAACAGAGAGTGTGCGAACTGTAGCGGCGAGTTTTACTGCTCGTATGCGAAGAAGTACTGTTCCGTGGAGTGTCGTTGTGAGGGGGGTATCGTTCGAGGATGAAGCAAATCCGAACTATCGAGGGGAAAAGAGGATGCAGAATGTCGGATCTGTGGAACCGAGTTCGAATATTATTTTTCAACGAAGAAAGGTCTGTACTGTCCGGATTGCGTCGCAGACGAATCGTGGCGGATAACGCCCGATATCAAAGGACTCAGCCATCCATTGTGGGGCGGTGGAAAGATGGAACGAGAGTGTGCGATCTGCGACACGGCTATCGAACGGTATCCGAGCAACTTCACTGGCGACGTGGCTGTATGTAGCGAGGACTGCCGTCGGACGTGGTTATCGGCGGCTTTCACCGGCTCTGATCATCCGAACTGGAAAGGAGGCGGTAACGAATCGTACGGGACTGGCTGGCGAAACGTTCGAAAGCGAGCGCTGAAACGCGATGGACACGCGTGCGTTCGGTGTTCGAAAACGAAACACGAACTCGGTCACAATCCGGACGTCCATCACATCGTGCCCGTTCGATCGTTCGATGAATCGGAAGATCACAAAAAAAGGACACGCACTGTCTCGAAAACGTGGCTTCACTCTGTATCGCGTGTCATCGGACGGCCGATTTCGGGAAGATCTCGAAGGGATCGCTTTGGACATTGATTGCTGAGTGATGTTACGATGTCAAAACATAGGCTCGATTCTCGCATCCGGACTCCATCCCCTTTGCGGCCACTTCCTGACTCGATAGCGGAGAGGAAAACCATCCTGCGAGACGACGGGAGGTGATCTTTCAGAGTTCTGAAAACCACCCGAACGGTGAAACCCAGTTACCCCGCACTACTGTGGCTCTGATGCCTTCAACGGACGCTATATTGATGTCCTTAGAGCGCCTATATGTGTCAGAGGTGCGGCCTTCAGTTCCGCGTGGCATCACCCAAGAGGCCGTACCTCGTCCATTTCGACCTTGAATTCGACAGTTCTCCTTGGGTGGCGGTGACAAACTTGGATACAGGACTGTGTGTCGCAGATCGGTCGATTGAGTCCCTGTTCTGCAACGACCCACGTTCATCTGGCCAGTGGGTGTGATACCAGCGGAGGGGGAGGGTGGACCAACGGGGCGGCGGTTACAAGGTGATGCCACGCAACGGACCGCCCATCGTTGGTCCTATGAGACAATCCATGGTACGTTGTAATAAGTTTTGTGCGTGCTTTATAGGTAGTGTTCAGATACGGCTGAAAAGTGAGGCGCGGTGTGATTTCAGTGCTCTATGCGGAAATCCACCCGCCTCAACGGTTGTTTGGACGAGATCGAGTGAGGTTTTGTGGAGCGAGAAGCAACGCCGCGACTGTTGATGAAGCTCGGAATCCAGTTGCATCTCGCCGGTCTTTCGCTTTCGAACACTGTCTCGATTCTCGACGTATTCGGCGTTAGTCGCGCTCGATCCACGATCAATAACTGGGTTCACGAGGCGGAGTTACAGCCAGAGTCCGGCAAGACGCCGGAGCACGTCGCGGTCGACGAGACCGTGATCCGACTCGACGACGAGCGCTACTGGCTGTACGCCGTGGTTGATCCCGAGTCGAACGAACTGCTNGAGACCGTGATCCGACTCGACGACGAGCGCTACTGGCTGTACGCCGTGGTTGATCCCGAGTCGAACGAACTGCTGCACACGAAGCTTGAGTCGACCAGAAACACCGCTCTCGCTCATGGCTTCTTCGCCGAACTTCGTGAGAAACACCACGTCGATGACGCCACGTTCCTCGTCGACGGCGCGACACCGCTACACGAAGCCTGCCGCCGCCGACGGCCTCGATTTCCGCTCCGAACGACACGGAAATCGTAACGCCGTCGAACGTGTCTTTCGCGAGGTGAAACGACGTACCGCCTCGTTCTCGAACTGTTTCGGTCACGCCGATCCAGCAACTGCCGACGAGTGGTTGCGATCGTTCGCCGTCGCATGGAACCAGCGTATCTGAACACTACCTTCAGAGCCGGGGCCACATCTACTACGTCGACGAGCGGGTCTACATCACGCCGACTGATGAATGATCGGTAGAATCGAGAGGTAGAACGTGTACTCCGGACGATCTCACTTCTACTCCGGTTGGAAAGGCTCTATAATGGCGTGGTGTCTCCCTGAGATAGAGGGCGATGCTCTCGCCAGCCCTCGGATCAGAGCGCGTCACACGCTCTCCCCTCCTTTCCACGATCATGCTTGAGACAGTGAAAGCGTGCTGGGCCACTCGGATCGCGAACTCGTCGTGGAGTGCCGTCAGTGTGGCTTGAACGTGGATCCTGGTGTAGAGTCGTGTCCAGTGTGTAACTCCACCGAAATCGCCCAGTACGACATCAGTCGGTAAGGGGACAGTCTAAAACAGTGATAGGTTTCAGCGGTCGTGCGAGATACAGGGCGCGTATCTTGCATATAGCCTGCACTCAAAGGCGAAATATGATGTGCAAAATTAGGATGGTGCTCTGATTGACGTACAACCGGTGGTTGCGTCAGAGAGACCTCCAACGGGATTCACGGTCTTGTTTATCCTGCCTGGCCTCTGATCCAGAAGAAACCGTGGGTGTGGGTCGGAGTGTGGTTTTGTATACCAGGGCCAATTGCGTAGACGGATCACAAACCAGTAGCCCTAAAAGGCAATTAAATCTACATTAGCAGAATGGGCTTGGCTGCAGTCACGAAAAAGGAGTTTCAGGACGCTATCCGGTCGTACACGCTCCACGGGCTCATCGTGCTCTTTGTGGCCATGACGGGGTTTTGGGCCACGATTCATTGGATACCAGAAATGGGCGATCCGGTGACTGGCAATCTCGATACAATCGCACTGCTGAATAGTATGCGACAACCAGCGTTATATCTCATTCCGCTGGTGGCACTCGTAGTCGGATATAAAGCAGTTGCCGGCGAGCGCGAACATGGGAGCATTCGGTTGACTCTCGGGCTCCCAAATACGCGGAGGGACGTTTTCCTCGGGAAGGTCATCGGCCAAACTGCTGTGGTTTCAGTTGCGATACTGTTTGGATACAGTACCGCTGCCCTCATCGCGTTACTCACATACGACTCGTTTGCGCTTGATGTCTTTGTGGTATATACACTGCTTTCGATGCTCTATGCGCTGGTCTGTATCTCTATTGCCGTTTCATTTTCAGCAAGTACACGATCGCTACAGCAGGCAATTATCGGTGCAGGCGCGATTTATTTGGTGACTTTGATATTATGGGATTCGGTTTTGACACTACTCATAACAGTATTCGTTAACAATCCATCCCAGCCAGAATCATTCCCTGATTGGTTGATACTGTTTAGCTACATGAACCCATCAACGGCATTTGCTCAGGCGACGAGAGCGGTCATCCCAGCGGCTCGTGAAATTACGGTGTTCCCCTTGTTAGGTGCAACTCTCTGGAATGACTGGTACGGTTTCATTGTTATGGGGTTATGGATACTTGTGCCACTAACCATCGGCCATCTGTTATTCAGTAGAGCAGACATACAATAATCACATTTGATTGGAGTCTATGGGTTTTGCCAGAGAACATTTTCCAATCTAACCCTGGCTGACGTGCTAATAGAGATCTGTTGACAGGTGAATCCGGGTTTTCGGCTACCCTGCCGGCAGCCACTTAGTCGTTGACAGGGGACAGTTCGGTAGGTTTGTGGCAGGAGATAGCGACAGAGGCTAGGTGCGAGAGATACCCTCTATCTCACACGTCGCTCTTGGCAAAAATTCGCCAGCTTGGACAAACGCTGCTGAATAGGCAGCGTGTATCTTGCATCCTAAATTGGCAAATCACACAGTCCAGCTGAAGATCAGCGTTGGTAGCGTCTGGTCGCAGTTGCCGATGGCGTTGAGCGAATATCCTCGTCCACAGTATCACTGCTCATTGCGATCAGATATGGAAGTCGGAGAGTCGGACGGCCGCCTAGCTCGCTTCCCTGGGGGCGATCTGCTCGGTGAGCTCAATGATCAATCCTTCAGGACCGCGGACATAGCAGAGTCGATAAGCGTCCTCGAAATCACGGACCTCACCGACCGTGTCAAAACCGTTGTCTCGCAGTTCATCGACGATCGTGTTGAGGTCATTAATTTCGATAGCGATGTGTCGGAACCCCAGCCGGTTCGCCGGCAAGGGGTGCGCGCCCTCACTGTCGGCCGGCGCATGGTACTTGACGAGTTCGAGTTTGCCGTTGCTGTCCGGCGCTCGCACCATCACCACCTCCGCTCGGACGCCATCAAGTCCGTTGATCTTGTCCACCCACTCGCCCTCGACCAGCGTCCCGCCCTCGCGCTCGAATCCCAGATTGAGGAAGAACGCGGCCACGGCGTCAAGATCATCGACGACAACACCCACGTGATCGAGACGTAGCGTCCCCATATCAGTCGCCCCTTAGAGAGTCCGACTCCAGTGGGGTAACGTAGATCTGCAGCTCCCGGTCATCGACTGAGATGGGTTTCATCGAGTTCATCGACTTCTACATGATCGGGAATAGAGATAGCTGTTGCCCGTGCTGAATACAGCCTCTGTATCTTGCACGGTATTTCTGGCAGCCGTCGGGGAGTATGCACACCCAGGCATGATTTTGATTGCCAACCCCCACAGCAGAAATGCGTGTTACTCGGGATTAGAGAGCTAAGGATGAGTAAACTCTCATGGCGTGAAGCGTCTTGGACTGATATCAGAGATGAGACGCTGTTGAATCACCGACCTTCTCCACCCCGTTCTTACTCCATGCTCCGGGGATTTAACAGGCATTCATACCATCAAAGCCGATAAATCCCGTCCTCGATGTCGGCGATAACTCAACCAGCGGAACGCCTTGCACCGACGAATGTTACATCACTCTTTCTAATTGATTTTTCTGACAACGTAAGAAATCAGAACCGTCCCGCGAACTCGTCGTTGGTCAGGGACCGAGGGTGGTCCGGACGCGCGTCACGCCCGGTCGGAGGTTTGGTTTCGCGCCGGTAGGCATTGTAGACTGGGTACCGTTTGTTGTCGATTGTAACGGCCGAGGTGCCGTGCTCTCCCCCGAACACCGCCCAGTCGGACTCCCAGGTGCCCGTGTCGTCGAAGTTGTACCAACAAACCAGTTCGATGTTCTCGTCCGTCGCGAACGAAACCAGCTGTTCGATCCACTCGGCTTTCCGCGACGGGCGGAAGGCCCCATCGACGAACGACGTGCTGCTCACCTCGGGGAACGCGAGCGGTTTGTCGGCAAGAGCCTTCATCCGGTCGATCATCGACCCGAACCGCTCTTCCGGCGTCTGCCAACGCGAGTACTGGTTGATATCACCGTAATTGAAACCGTTGAGGCCGATCCAGTCGACGTACTCGTCGCCCGGGTAGTATCGCTCGGTCGGGATGTCCCCGGCCTGATCAGCGTTCGGGGTCCAGACCCACTGTATCACGCGTTCGTCCATCCCTTCCTCCTCGAACCGATTGTGGAGGTGACGCCACATCCCGACGTAGTCCCGTGGGGAACCGGTTCGTGTCGTCGGCCCAGCCCCGCCGTCGGACCAGAGCACACCCCACGGATACCAGTCGCCGTTCATCTCCTCGGCGGGGACAAAGTAGAACCGACGGTCGCGGGACCCCGTTGGCTTCGCCCACGATGCCAACTCCCTTGCCCACGCTCTGATGATGTCGTCGTACGTCCCGTCGGTGATCTTGCGCTCAACGTCCGCCGGGGTTCGCTCACGCGGTGAACGATAGGGCTGCCAGACGACCAACGGCACCTGCCCGCGGTTCCAGATTGGCGTCATTCGCGTCCGGACGAACGTTTCGACCCACGCCTCGCCGGCGAGGGCGTCCACAAAGAGCTCCGTGACAGCCGGTTTCCGACCGAGCCACGTGCCGAACGCCTCCGAGTCGAACCCCCGTTCGCCGTTGTAGGTGCCAGTTAGGAACGTTCCGGACCGCCCCGAGGAGTCTGAGGATCCGCCACTGTCGTCCACGTCCCCTGGCGTCCCCTTGTCGGTCCCATCGGTAGGGAGCATCCCCAAGCAACCGGCTACAGCCCCGACTCCCACACCCCCCATCGCGCACAGGAACCGGCGACGCCTGGCTCGGCGAACGCCGCGTCGAGTACTGGTCGACTCGTTGTGGATTCCCATCGTTTCTGCGCTCTTAACCTTGATCAGCATGTGGTAAATGGATACCGGTTCATATCGGGTCACGTTGGACGGTTCCCTCGGTTGGCCGTCCGTCCCAGCCGGAGGAATTTGATCCCCTTCGCAAGGAAATCGTTATGACGAGGCGTGTTGTGTTTGTACTCATGAGACGGGAGACAACGGCGCGCCTGGTCCGACTTCTCGTCCGGTGGGGGGTGATCCCGCACCCGTACGGAAGGAACTACGCAAAGTGTACGATCGGTCCGCTCGGAAGGTGCCGAGAGATCGATGGGTCGGTGAGCGATTGGGAATCATTCCGAGACGGCATCCCGGAGGAGGATTCGCGGACGGACGACTCGTCGGATCCCTGAACAGATTTCTGTCCTAGCACTGTCTAGTTGAACGATTTCGAACGCATTAGTGTAGCTCTCTGAGGAATCACCCCGAACACAGACGGGGATTCTCAATCAAGTAGCTGATCGTCTCTCTGGCTCACTATCCATCGAAGCAGTTCTTAGCTATCTTCTGACACCAGTTCAACTATCAAATATCCGAAATCGGCTGATACGCCTCAACTAGACCGTGCCTCTGTCCTACACACCTCACCTGTTTCGGCGGCTCTCAGCGTATATTTCCACCAGCGAATCGACGTGGGTTTCGAGGGTGTGTTCGCGCGCCCACGCGAGCGCGGCCTCGCGCATGGCAGCGGGGTCGTTGTCGAGGACTCGTTCGATGGCATTGACGAGTGCGTCGGCCCGACCCGGGTCGCACAACGCACCCGTCTCGCCGGAAACGACCAGCTCCGGGATCCCCCCGACGTCGGTGCCGACGACCGGAAGCCCCGTGGCGTAGGATTCGTAGATGGCGAGCGGCGAGTTCTCCGCCCAGACAGAGGGCACTACGCCGACGGTCGCGTTCCGCCGGAGTGATCGGAGTTCGGCCTCGGTGACGAATCCGTGGTAGGTGAGGTTCGCGCTCGATTCGGCGCGGCATTCGACTGCGGACTGGAGTGGCCCCGTGCCACAGAGATCAAACTGAACGTCGGAGAGGTCAGCCGCCGCCGCGAAAAGTGTATTGAGCCCTTTTTCGGGAGTAAGGCGGCCGACGTAGAGCACGCTCGGGTCGTCGGGTGGCGGTGAGGTGGATTCGGCTATCCGTTCGACGCCGTGCTGGAGGCACCGACAGCGAACGCCTTCGAAGAAGCCGTGTTCGCGGTGGGCGTCGATAACGAACTGGCTCGGGCCCACGACGGTATCCGGCGTCCCCAAAAGCGCTCGCTGGATGCGTGAATAGCCCTTGGTCACGAGCGGGTGGTTTCCACCCGTTCGGTCGAGGCCGCCAGGAACGCTCCCGATCCGAACGGTGCTTCCTGGACTGATGAGGTTGTAGTTGTGCAGAGTGTGGACGTATGCCGCGTCGTTCCGGGCGGCCGCGCGGGACGACAGCGTCGAGATACCTTCGAGTTCGTTGACGTGGACGACGTCGGGGTTCGTCCGGTCGAGGAGCCGCTCGACCATCGCCACTGAGTGGGGATTGACCGCGTCGAGCGCCCGCCAGACCGCTTGGCGCGGCAACGAGTAGCCCTCGTAGGAGGTCTTGTACGCGACGTTTATCGGGCTGAACCGCCAGACATCGATCCCCTCGTAGCTCGTCCGATGGGGAGTGAGGCTCGCCGGCCCGTCGTAGGGTTCCGTCGCAATGACGAACAGCTCGTGCCCCTTACGCTTGAGGCGCTTTGCGACCTCCAAAACGTAGTTCTCGGCTCCGCCGGCCGCTTGCGGGAGGAACACGCCCGATATGAAACAGATCTTCATCGTCGTCCCTCGCCGTTCATCGATCCGGTTGCAGGTGGCCCCAGCCTATCAGTGTTCGTGCTCCCGGCTCCGGCCGATTCCCTGGTCCTCGGTGCGATCACCGACCCGTTCGGATTCCAGAGCAGCCCGCCCTGGCCGTTCGCGTAGATTTTGTCGGTCGTGCCGACGGTCCGGTTGAGCCATCCCGCGGCGATGTTGAGCTCGCCGACGGAGACATCGTTGCTGGCCAGATACGAGAGCCGGTGGCCGACGAAACGGTCCCGATAGAGAAAGAGCCCTTCGCCGGTCTCGATACCTGATGTCGTCACGCTCGCTGACTCGCGGGCGTCGACGCCGAAGCCCTGCATCGCCATGCTGCCGACGGCGAACGTGTATACAGTGGTGTTGTGTCGTTTCAGGAACGCTGCCGTGGCTTCGAGGTCACGATACTCGTCCGTCGAGAACTCCTTCTGTGGGGACGGCGTCGGGTAGAGTTCGTAGAGGTTCGGCCCGTCATTGAGCGCGTAGAGGTCGTCTCCAGCGTTGTAGTTCAGCGGGGCCGTCGTACCGAGCACGGCCACGATGACGACCGCGACGGCAAGGGTCGTTCGTCCGGTTCCGGTCGCGCGCGCCAACCGGACGAGACCGATCCCGATAGCGACGGCGAAGAACACGGCAATCGGGAGCTGAGCCCGGTCTATCCCCGGCAGGGCGAGCGGCGTCCGGAACATCACGACCGACCCGACGACCCCGACGGCGAACAGCGGGAGGGCCGGCCAGTACCCTCTCCGGTGGTCGACGACGGCCGCGAGGCCGAGCGCGAACACCGCCACAAGAGCGATCTGATAGATCCCGTCAGTGCTGAGGAGCCCCCAGAGAGCGGTCTCGGGGGTCAGCGCGGGAAGCTCCATCCCGAGGGCGTAGGTTGGCGTCGGGGCCCCGCTGTCGGAGGCGAACAAGCTCAGACGGAGGATGCTCCGGACCGAATAAGCGAGTTCGGCGAGGAACGTCGAGCGGTACGACCAGTAGGCGAATGCCCCGAACGCCGTGACGGTGACCAGGTAGGTTCGGGGGCGTGAGAGGGTCTGCCGGTCGTTGGGATGGCGGTCGTCGATCCGCCGGAGTGCGCCCGTCACCAAGAACAGGATGCCGACGATCGGGACGAAGAACACGATCGTGAGGTGGTGGGTGAACACGAGCGCCGCCATTACTGCGACCCCAACGATGCTGTAGCGGAACTGGGCCGATTGCACCTGATTCGCCCGATAGGCGATATAGAGCGCGAACGTCGCTATTGCGACGGCGAACGTCTCCGGGAAGAAGTACGTCGCGTAGTAGAGGAAGGGCTCGACCATGACGAGGCCGACCGCGGTGAACGCAGCGAGTCGGTCGTCCCGCGTCGTCACCCGAATGGTCTCGAATACACAGACGATGACCAGCCCGTAGACCACGATCCCGGCCAACATGATCGCGTCGTAGGCCGAGATCCCCCCAAGGACGTCGAGCGAGCCAACGACAAGATGGAAGCCGGGGAAGAATCGATAGCGGGGGATGCCGGCGACCGACCCGGTTCGAATCAACGTCTCGACGTAGGTCGTATGGAACAGCGTGTCGCCGCCCGCGTAGTAGAACCCGTTCGTGAGGTACTTGCTGATGGTCGCGCTCCCGTAGAGCGCGAGCGCCTGCGCGAGAATGGCTCGCGAGTCGACCTCGGCGGCCAGCTGCAGTCCAAGGAAGCCGAAACCGATTGGAAAGGCGATCAGCAGCCCGATCGACCGGTCGCCGGTCACGACCGAGATTCCGACCGCACAAACCGCGGCGAGCCAGACTGTTCGGGGGCCGTATCGGCGGGCGTAGCCCTCCCACACCGCCGAAGCTGTCTCGGCCGACGACTGCGAGTAAAGCCAGGCCGCGAGCGCCAGTCCGACGACGGTGTACGCACCCTTGATCGCCGTAACGACGCCGACGACGGCCGTCGCCACCACTACCGCGAGCGCCGCACCGACGAGCAACGCCACGAGCATCGGCGCGCCGGACCGTCCGTCGGCGAAGTGATCGCTCATTTCGACCACCCCAGTGTCCGCCATCGCCACACGTATCGGGGCCCGGTGGTGGGAAACAGCCGCATCATCACCGTAAAATGTGCTCCAGCCGACTTCTTTCTATTGGTTAGTCTCGTGGTGTGTTCGAGCCGGGTCGACGCGGCCATCGACGAATGTCCGAGTCAAGCGGTCTTCGGAACGACCGGTGTCCGGTGATGTTTAATCCTACTTCCGCGGTTTGATCTGAACATGTAGCACGATTTCTCTAGGGATGATACAGTCTGACGATTTGAGAACAAGATGGGACGACGTTATCGAATGGACATAGTTCACGATGAAGGCAACGTAGGAACCCACCTACTGCTGAAACATCACAGACGTTGTGGAAGAACCCCCTCTGTACCACACGAAAACGCTCTCAAATCATCGATTTGCTAAACCGCGGAAGTAGGATTAAGTCAGCGGGGTTCGTTCCGAAGCAGTGTGTCTCGAATCGAGGATCCGGACCGATGAGTGAGAGCGACCTCGGTCGCGTCACGGACGTCTTTGAGCAGTTCGTCCGTGACCTTGGCCTGTACGCGGTCGCGCGGGTCGTTCCGGCGATCCTCAGCGTGGTCACGCTGGTGGTCTTCACTCGTGCGTTCCCCCCGAGCGCGTACGGCCGATATGCACTTACCCTCTCGATCGCCACCATCCTCGGGACGGTCTGTTATGGCTGGATCGATCAGGCGATCGTCCGATTCGAGCCCCACATCGAACCCTCGTTGCTGATCGGTAACGTCTCGTGGCTCATCGTTTCGATTGGGGTCGGACTCGGCATCCTATCGGTGCTCGTTCGTGTGATCGTAGCGCCCGTTCTCGGTCCGTTCGAACCGTTCGTGTTCGCCGGCGCTGCGGTCGCCATCACACAGGGGACCTATTACGTCCTTAGAGCGCTCCTTCGAGTCCGCCTCCAGTCGCGGTCGGTCCTGAGATACGAGCTCATCCAGTCGGTCGGTGGTGTGGCGTTTGCGCTCGTACTCGTGTTCGTGGTCCTGAACGATATCGTGGGATGGCTCTGGGGCACTGCGATCGCTTCCGGGGCTACAGCGTTGGTACTGGCGGTCCAGCTCGGATTTCGCACCGACTCGATCAATATCGATGCCGCGTTCGCAAACCGAATGGCGCGCTACGGTTTTCCGCTCATCGGCTGGCTCGTCGGGTTGACGGCGCTCAATTTCGCAGACCAGATCCTCATCCAACTCCTCCGCGGGAGCGAGGCGACCGGGATCTACGCCTCGAACTACTCCGTGGTGCTCTACGGATTAGGACTGGTTTTCACCCCGTTTGTTACGGCCGCCGAACCGATCTTGATGAACCTCTGGAACGACGACAACGACGCCGAGCTAGCGGCAGTTATCACGGATATCACCCGCTATCTCCTCCTCGTGGGCGTACCCGGTGTGATCGGTCTCTCGGCACTCAACCGGGTCGTGAGCGGGCTCTTGCTCGATACCTCGTATCTCGCAGGGTCGATCATCATCCCGTTCGTCGCCGCGGGGCTCCTCTGCTGGAACGCCGCCGTTATCGGGCAGAAAGCCATCGAGATCGAGGAACGAACCATCGTCCTGTTCGTCGGCGTTGCGATGACGGTTGTGGTCAACGTCATCACTAACGTCCCGCTAATCATGCGATTTGGCTACGTCGGCGCGGCCATCGCGACGTTCGTGAGCTTCCTGCTGTATGCCGTGTTCATCTACGTGGTCTCCCGGCGATTCATCCCGTGGCGGCTTCCGTGGCACAGCCTCCGCAACACCGCCGTCGCCTCGCTTGCACTCCTGGTTCCCTACGCAGCAGTGTTCGGTCTCGGATGGGGATCAACTCTTCCGCTGGTCGTCGCCAGCGTGGTCGGGAGCGCTGGCTATCTCGGAGCCATCTATCTCCTCGGCGAACTCCAAGAGACCGAGCTCCGGAAACTCAAGGGAATGCTCGGGTCCTGACTCATCGAAGCTGGTCGAGGACGGCGTGCTGGAACCGACGGCCGAGTTCGTGGCCGGACCGGCCGAACAGCGAAGCGGCGAGTTCCGCGATGTGCTGGGCCCGGTCCGTCGGCGCGTAGTACGCGACACGGGCGAACGCCAGGATCGCTCGGGGCGACCAGCGACGCTCGCGGAGGTAGAGGAGTGCCTTCAGCCGGTTCGCTTCGGCCAACGCGTGGCGACGCACGTCCCGGTCGGCCTCGTCGTAGAGCGGTTCGTATCGGTCGAGGAGCTTCCACCGCGATTCGAGTGCCGTCCACGACAGGCCGAGGTGTTCACCGCCCTCACCGACGAACACCAGTGGCTCCCTGATGGCGACGAACTCCGTGATGCGTGCCAGCTCGACACGCAACCAGATATCACCCGACCCTTCAAACGTGTCCTGTAGAGGTCCGACAACGTCGAGCGCCGACCGCTCGACCAACAGCGTCGAATATCGCCAGATATCGTTCCAGAACCCCAGAGCCTGCTCCAGCACGGTCCCCGAAACCTCCGGCGGCGGAAGATGGACCTCGCCCGAGTCGTACTGTATCCCACAGAACGCCACCGACGCGTTCGGCCGTTCACGCAATGCAGCCACCTGTTTCGGGAGCTTTTCCGGGTCGATCCGGTCGTCGTCGTCCAGAAACTGGACATACTCCCCGGTTGCGACGTCGAGCCCGACGTTTCTGGCCGCTTGTGCCCCTCGATTCTCCGCCAGCTGGATGTACACCACGTCCTCGAATTCGTCGACGTCATCGGCGGCGTGACCCTCCCCGGAGTCGTCGACAACGATAATCTCGACCGGATCGTATCGTTGTTCGTGGACGCTGCGGATGGTTTCGGCGAGCTGCTCGTTTCGGAAGTACGTGGGAATTATTATGCTTATGATCTCGTCGTTCATGTGTTGCAGTCCCGAGATATGTCGTGTGTTGGTCGCAAACGCACTGCATTGGTTATATATCTTCCCTAATAAAAAGTGGTGCTTAGTGGTTCGTTCGGGAGGATCGCTGTGCAATCACCATCGACTGTTCGTTGGTATCAAAGTCGTCTTGCCGGGGAAAGCTCAGTACCTCACAATGCTCTCAAACTAACTCCTTCTGAGACGTGAACTCGGAGGAGATGGTGATGTCGAGCAGTTGCTGGAGCGGCAGNTGCCACTCGCCGAGCGGACTATCCCGGTCGGTGGATTAGCGCTCGAAGCGGTCGTCCGGTGGCTTGTTCGCGGGGACGGCGCGACGCACGGCGAGCGCCGTCTCCGCTGCTCGCCGTACCATCCCAAGGAATTCGTCGAATCGCCATGACCAGAGGCGTCGCGCGCCTTGGCGCGGCGACGCCACGTACTCCCAGTGAAGATAGCGCCACGCATTCTGGAGAAGGAAGCTGATCAGCACGTATAGAAACCGCACCGCCGGATTCTGTGTCGTCGTCATCGCAATGCTTCGTTCGGACAAACGGTAGGTCGATTCGATACCGAACCGCCGGCTGTAGTACTTCCGAGCCTGGCGTGGCGTCTCAATGAACGGCGCGTCGACGGCGTAGCCGTGACGCGCCACACCTTCCTCGCCGTAATTTCCTTGCTGGTACGTACAGTCGATGTAGACCGGGAAATCGACGGTCCACGTGTGACCGTCGATTTCCCCTCGGAGGTCGTGGTCGATCACGCGGCTCCAGCCCTCGCTCAGTTCGGTCTGGATCGCCTCGCCCCACTTCACGATCGGCATGACGTANGGAGGTCGTGGTCGATCACGCGGCTCCAGCCCTCGCTCAGTTCGGTCTGGATCGCCTCGCCCCACTTCACGATCGGCATGACGTACGCGCAGTTGTGGGCAGCGAGCAGCGTCAGACAGTACGTGTCGTAGAACTCGCGATCAAGGTAGACAGCCTTGACTTCGAGGTCAAGGCCTTCGAGTACGCCGAGTAGTTCCGCGAGGATCGAGCTGGCGGTGTCGCCGTCGGTCAGACGGCGCACCGCCAGCGTGTATCGTTTGTTGCGCACTCGCGCGTAGAGAGTGGCATAGCCGTGGAAAGTCGTCGTTCCGGCTTTGGCGAGTGACTCGTAGAGTTCCTCCTTGGAGTCGTANCGTTTGTTGCGCACTCGCGCGTAGAGAGTGGCATAGCCGTGGAAAGTCGTCGTTCCGGCTTTGGCGAGTGACTCGTAGAGTTCCTCCTTGGAGTCGTACTCCTCGCCGTAGTACGGACGGAGGTGGAGGTCAGCGGCGACCTCCACCGGCCGATCGGGGAGCAATTCGAGGATATCTTGCTGGATGAGTGTCTTGCCGACTCGTTCGAGCTC